>NZ_DIQL01000040.1:38052-128442 GCF_002427225.1 Proteiniphilum sp. UBA5463
GATATTTCACAAGGTGTTCTCTATGTTTATATGAAACTTTCTACGTTTTTTAGGTTTGAAAAACAGTGAAATCAAAGAAATCAGGTTATACCTCAATACCTGGTTTTTACCGTCATTCCCGAAACTGAAAATCGAACTTCTATTCATTCGCGTTTTTTTATTTTTTTTTTCTTCTTCTTCTATGTTTTGTGTATTAAAGTGTGGTATATAATTCACTTCAACCCCGCCAAATTCAATAATATCATCGCTGTTCTCAAACTCCATGCATATTTTAAGGAGGGTGCTTTTACTTACAACTGCCCTACATTCAGCTTTGATGATTCCCGAGGATGGTAAAGGCTTGTCAACCACCTTGTTGTGAAGTACTGTCGCTGCTATCGGTTCTCTTTGTTCCACTAGCCTTACAAGGGGTATATAGCTTTGAATACCAACGATGTGATAGGCGATTTTTACTTGCGTTATCAGGCTTCCTTTGGGCAGGGGCAACATCATGTATATCCATTTTGCTTCGCCAGGTTCTTTCACAGTAATTCGCACACTCGGGTGAAAAACGTATGGATATGAAATCCTGATTGACGGATCGCCCGTAACAAAACCTATCCCATGAAGCATGAGGGTAAGCTCTTCTTGGGGTTCTTTAATTGAGATATATTTGTTTCGGGATGTCATAAATTTCTCTTAAATTGCTGTTATTATGCTTTCAATTGACTTCTTAAACTGCTTATGCCAAGCTTTCAACAGGTTATAACTATTCCGTTTTTTCAAGTTTCATTTTTGAAAGTGTACTCCTGAATTCAGGAGAAGGAGTGAAAACGACGCGCATATTTTTAATATTGTCAGCTGTGAACTCGTCAGGATCGGAAACCCCTTCGCTTGAGAGAGAGAGACGCAACGTTCCAAAATTATTTAAATTCACGCTGTATCCCTCCATCAGGTATTTTGGAATTTCATCTACCATGTTCTCTATTACATTCATTACTGCCCCTCGTGTGAGAGAAGATTTTCCGGCAATTCCTTTGCTCAGTTGGTAATTGTTTATTGTCCCTGCTTTCACCGGACTAGCATACCACTTGCGTTTGGTCTCCGGTTCGAGCGGATTTGCTTTTTGAATCAATTTATACTTCATAAATGTTCTTGTATTTATATGTTTATTTTAATGTCTTATGTAAATTAAATTGAAAAATTCTGTAGCGAATGCACTAATTTATTGGATGTTACCCCGGCTTTGCCTATTGTCGCGTTTTTAGTAACGTTTATGATGTTCTTTTTATACGTATACCGCTTATTCTCTGACCGTTTACCGCTTTTTCTGATTTTTCCCTTTAATATGCTTTCCGTACGTTTAGCAGTGTCAAGGTGTCCGTTTATCCGCCATCATTTTTCGGTACAAACATAAGGTTTTCCCAAACCTGTCGTTAGGATTTTTTTAGTGAAATATAGCATAAAACAAGCTTTAACATTTATGGTTAATAGCACAATTCGCGCAATTGATTTTTTTAAATAATTAAATATCAGTATTATAATAGTGCTATTATTACTTTGGAGTTGTTGAAGAGTTTTTCACGAAATATTTAAAATTATTATATCATCGACAATTTTCACAATTGCCAGTCATAAATTATTTGAATGAAGCAGCTTATCGTGATGGTTATTTTTGTTAATCCTGAGGTAATCTTTGGTATTGTGTTGGTGTTACGCCCGTGTGTTTTTTAAATATTCTGGAAAAATAATTCACATCAAAAATGCCGCACATATCTGCTATTTCGCTGATGGGCTTGTTGCTACGCGTTAATAGTTTTTTAGCGTAAGCAATTTTTACTTGTTGAATATAGGTAGAGCTAGGGTATCCTGTTATGGCATTTAATTTTTTGTTTAGTTGTGATACACTTATTGCCAGCTCATGAGCCAATTTTTTTGCAGAGAAATTTGGATTTTTTATTTCGTGATGAATTATGTCTGTCACCTTTCTCAGGAACTCAACATTTAAATTGTTGCCTGTTTCGTTTTTTTCTTCTTTAAAAATTGTCCTCAGATATTTTTCTTTCAGTTTGTCGCGCGATTCAAGCAGTTTTTCGACACGTACCTGTAGTTCTTCACCCGTAAATGGTTTTCCTATATATGCATCTGCTCCGCTTTTAAATCCTTCTAAAAAATCGGATTGGGAGTTTTTGGCAGAAATGATAATTATTGGAATATGATTTAGAAGAGTTGATGATCTGATATCTTTACAAAGTTCTATACCGTTCTTTTTGGGCATAATAATGTCGGTAATCACAATGTCGGGGATATATTCATTGGCCATCTCCATGGCTGTAACCCCATTATCTGCATATAAAATATTGAGCTTGTCATTATTGAATAAGGCACTTATATAAAGGTATATATCTTTATTGTCTTCGACAATTAAAATTGTTTTACGTTCTCCTTTCTTCTTGGTCTCGAGGTTTACAATATCTTTGTTTTCAATTGGCGGAAGTTTTTCTAATATTCCCTGTTTGGTGTTTTGGCGCGGCGACCAGTGTGAGTACAACTTTTTTTCATCTCTGTTGATTGGCAGCCCTATTGTAAAGGTAGAGCCTTTTCCTTCAGCGCTCTCTACATCAATGGTGCCATTAAGATTGTATATCAGTTGCTTTGTAAGTGTAAGACCTATTCCGTAGCTCAGACTATCACTGGCTGATGGTGCTTTGTAAAACAGATCGAATATATAGGGTAGCTCGGTTTTAGTTATTCCGCTACCTTGGTCAATCACTTTGATCATCAGTCTTTTCTTATCTTTTTTATTTCGCTCAAGTATAATAAATACACGGCTACCATTGTCACTGTATTTTATTGCATTTGATAGAATATTTTGCAATATTTTGAAAAGGTAATCGGGTACAAAATCAGTCTCTATTTTATTTTCTTCACTGTAAAACACCAGTTCAATATCTTTTTGTTCAGCATATAACCCGAATGTTTCTGAAATCATCTGCACATAAGCTATGATATTGCCTGTTTTCCATTCCAGTTTGTTCTCATTTGTCTGTAAATTGGCTAAATCAAGAAGTTGATTTACAAGATCGGATAAATGACGTCCCTGCCGTTCAATTGCCGAGAGAAATGTGAGTGAGTTTTTACCAAGGTCTTTTTGTCCCTTGAGCTGCTTGCTCATCCCTAAAATTATGGTAAGCGGAGTTCTGAATTCATGGGCAAGTTTTATGAAAAAATCATTTCGTGTCTTTTCATTTTCGCGAAAACGTTTACTCTTGATACGCTCTGATAAAAAGTAAATAAGTAGAATTAACGATGCTGCTAAAAACAGGATAAATCCGGTATAAAGAACCTTGTTGTCAGGGTTATCAATAAGTAGGGTTGGGTGTAATAACGATGCAATGAATTTGTTATTGAATAATACCGATAATCTTAAAGCCGAAGCTTTAAATAAGATAAAGGTGCGAGCTGAAAATCCGGAAATAAGGTGATGACAAAGGTTCATACTTATTACTTAAAACTTAATTCTTATTCAGATCCATTATTTTACAGTTAAAAAACAATTAAATTACCGCATTGTAATTTTTTTCTTATCTTTCTTGTCTGTGACTTTACTGTTAACTTGATAAGATATTGTGCAATATATACTTTTTTTTATCAGACAACGCTTTTTTCAATTAAAAAACAGGTAATTAAGTGCAATAGGGTTGAAAAATGTTATATTTGATTATAATTAACTATTCCTTCTTTTAGAATCTTCACTTTTACTCATAAAAGACGAATTGTCAGGCTGTGTGATTACACATCTTTATTTTCTTGATAATTCACTTAAATAATTAATGTACTTTAGTTTGTACATATATGCACAGTTTTAAAAACGACACACTTCCCTGCAGCTTAATTAACTTCAAAATTAGCAATATTATTTTAAAAAGAATTGTATTTTTTATAAAATTGATCTTAGTGTATCTTTTTTTTGAATGTTCCTTTACGGGATACGTTTATAAATTTTTCACCATATACATACTTTTACCTGAAAAATCATTAGTTTTGCACTAAATATAATTAATGAATAATTTATGAACAGGGTGTTTGAAAGATTTGTGCTGGCCTTAATGATTGGAGGGCTATGTTTCTCATGTAAGCAGGGAGCTGCATTTAAAGTGGAAGGTAAAATAGAATCTGCAAAAGGTGATACTCTCTATCTTGAGCATAGAGGCCTGGGTGGTGTTGTACTTCTTGATTCTGCTGTGCTCAAAGAAAATGGTTCGTTTGCTTTTAAACAACCTGCCCCTCAAAACCCCGAGTTTTATCAGTTACGTATTGGCGATCAGAGAGTGGTTTTTACCGTCGATTCTTCAGAAACGCTTCATTTGCAGGCGGATGCTTCAAACTTATATAGTTCGTTTACCATAGTTGATTCTCCCACCAACGATCAGCTCAGAGAGGTAGATGCACTTACTATTGCTGCTGCCGGGAAAATTACCGGTATTGAAAATCTGCATAAAGCAAAATCGATTGATGATATGACCTTTATTGCCCGGCTTGACACGGTGCTGACAGAGTACAAGTCAAACATATCTCGCATGATTCTGGGAAATCCATCGAGTGCTGCTGCCTATTACGCCGTCTTTCAGAAGATAAACGACTATCTGATTTTCAATCCCTATGATAAAAAAGATTATGCAATGTTTGGAGCAGTTGCCACATCATGGAATAGGTATTACCCCGAAACAGAGAGAACAAAACATCTGTATGAATTTGCCATGAACGCATTGAAGACTCGAAGGCAACAAGAGCAGCAGGCACGTCTGTTGGAAAAAGTGCCAGTTGAAACAGTAACCCGATTACCCGATATTGCGCTGAGAGACATGAACGGGGATAAGAAGGCTCTCTCTTCGCTTCAGGGTAAAGTTGTTCTGCTTGATTTCGTGATATATAATGCTGATTTCTCTCCAAAACACAATATGGGCCTTAATGCTGTATATTCACAATACAGATCGCGCGGATTTGAAATATATCAGATTTCGTTCGATTCTGATGAGCATTTCTGGAAAACAGCAGCTGACAACCTGCCATGGATTACTGTCCGCGATCCTCAATCTGTAAATACACGTTTACTGTCGATGTACAATGTGAGGGAGATTCCTACAGGTTTTATCCTGAACCGTGAAGGAGATATTGTTGTTCGGATTGAAGACTTTTCAAAACTGAGTAATGAGTTGAAAAAAGTGTTGTAAAACATACGTAGGATATTTGTTTTATCAGAACAAAGTTTTTATCTTTGTAGCAATTACATCATGGAAAAAGGGAGTTCCGGTCTTATGAAAAGGCCGGAATTCTTTTCTTTATGTTAAGTTTTCACTAAGTTAAACAGGAGAAAAAATTATGTCTGTAACTTACATGACCGAAGACGGACTTCGGAGATTAAAAGAAGAGTTGATAGAGATGGAATCTGTACAGAGACCTGAGATATCGAGACAGATTGCCGAAGCCAGAGATAAGGGAGATTTGTCAGAAAACGCGGAATATGATGCCGCCAAGGAGGCACAGGGAATGCTTGAAGCAAAAATATCACAGATGAAAGGCCTTATTGCAACTGCCCGCCTGATAGATGAAAGCGCTATAGGTACTGATGAGGTTAAGATAATGAACAAGGTGACCATAAAAAACGTGCAGACAAAAAAACAGATGACCTATACCCTTGTCTCGGAGAGTGAAGCTGACCTTAAAAACGGTAAGATTGCTGTAAACACTCCTATCGCTCAGGGCCTGCTGGGTAAGAAAGTGGGTGATATTGCCGAGATAAAAGTGCCATCGGGTATCATGACGTTTGAGGTGTTGGAAATATCTATTTAAATCAATTATGGCTACAATTTTTAGCAGAATTATCTCCGGAGAGATTCCATCGTACAAGATTTCTGAAGATGATCGTTTTTACGCTTTCTTGGACATCAATCCTATGGCAAAAGGCCATACGTTGGTAGTCCCAAAACAGGAGGTCGACTATCTTTTCGACCTGGATGATATGCTTTTGGCAGATATGGTTGTTTTTGCCAAAAAGACGGCAAAGGCTATAGAGAAAGCTATCCCGTGCAAAAGGGTAGGTGTGATGGCCATTGGACTTGAGGTGCCACATGCGCATATTCATCTGATTCCCATTCAAAAAGAGGGTGATATGAGCCTTGCCAATCCGAAACTTAAACTTTCGAAGGATGAGTTTGAGGAAATTTCGGAGAAGATACGGAATGCCTTTTAGCACAAGTAAAGCCTTTAGCACACATCAAATATAGTTAACTGTGTTAAACAGTGGGCAAGTCACAGCTCATCGTTTTTGTTTTCATCCGGGAATGAGTCCACTATAATTAACAATACTCATAAAGTTTTTACTTTTACAAACATAGTGACCCCTATATGTCTTTTTCATTGCATTGAGACAAAATAAATATTTATATTCAGTGCATTATAATAACCATTTTTGATATTCAGGGTTTCATAACAGGCACATAAACTGTTATTGATATTTGCTGGTTATTAATGATACATATCTGTCAGATTTTCCTGATGCGGATACCTCTGACAAAATGACACTCCCCTTTTTCAAGAATCAGATCTGCGCGGAATCGTGTTGGGAGAATATTTTGTTCCAGATTCGGAAGATTTATTTCGTCCCAAACCCTATTGGCAAACTTCAA
Organism: Proteiniphilum sp. UBA5463; assembly: GCF_002427225.1. Taxonomy (NCBI): domain Bacteria; kingdom Pseudomonadati; phylum Bacteroidota; class Bacteroidia; order Bacteroidales; family Dysgonomonadaceae; genus Proteiniphilum; species Proteiniphilum sp. UBA5463. The sequence continues at coordinate 44,721 of NZ_DIQL01000040.1, forward strand.
CAGTCTTTTCTCCGGATAGAAGGCATATTTATGAAAATAGGAGTCAGGGTCACGGAAGGCAGTCAGTTGTAATTTTTTAAATCTCTCCAAATACCATTCACGGAGATCCTTCTCACTTGCGTCCACGTAAATTGAAAAATCGAAAAAGTCGGATACAAACACACGTCTCTTTGGTTTTTTGTTTAAGGAAACCTGTAGTACGTTTATACCCTCAACAATAAGAATATCAGGCCGCTCAATGGCTTGCGTCCTGTCTTTTATTACATCGTAATAGAGATGTGAATAGACCGGCACTTCAAATGTGTCACGTCCCGATTTTACACTTGCGAGAAACGACAACAATTTTTTTGCATCGTAACTTTCAGGGAATCCTTTTTTATTAAGTAATCCCCGCTTCTCCAGTTCATCGTTAGAGTACAAAAAACCGTCGGTAGTTATAAGTTCCACTTTCGGATGTCCCGGTGTCATAGAAAGCAACTTCTGAAGTACGCGGGCTGTAGTGCTCTTTCCTGCTGCAACACTTCCTGCTATACCTATGATGTATGGGATTTGTTTGCTGGTATTGACGAAAAACTGATCCCGTTCGTTGTGCAGGTTGCGATAGTGGGTTATATGGATCTGCAGAAGCCTGATCATAGGGATGTAAATGTCTTCTACTTCACTTAGCGTAAGCGGTTCATTAAGTGCTTGCAGTTTTGTAAGGTCGATGTCCGATATGGGAAACATTGGATGTTCCTCCAGTTTACGCCACTCTTCACGGGTGAAAGCACGAAATGGAGAATAGGTAACCTCGTAAGATTTATTCATTTTAAGTCTGTTTTTTTGATGCAAAGATAATATCATATGTCCGATATGGCATATTCACACGGAATAATCTTTATATCAGAAAGAAAAAACCGGTAATGATTGAATGATTACCGGTTTTCTTCATCTTTTCCCAGATAGGCAGATTTTTTATTGTATCATTTCAAAACTGCGTTTTACAAAATTACTAAGTGCCTCTCCTTTAAGCATTCCGTTAGAAAGGAGGGCCAGATCTAACATCTGCTTCAGCCTGGTATCGGAAGAGGCCTGTTCTATCAGTTCTTCTTTTTCTTTTCCTTCACTTTTGTTTATAAGCTCTTTTATTATTGGATGCTGCACATTCAGAACAATTTGATAGGTATCGGGCATCTCTCCGTAAAATGCCATCTGTTGCTGCATTACAGCCATCTCCTTCATTCTTCGTGAGAATTCGTTTTGGGTAATCTGAATAGGTTTGGATGATTCTCCAAGAGCTTTGAAATCAACGGCGAACTCCGTTTTTTCTATTATCGGCAGTTGTGATTTGATTGTTTCTGAAAGTGTTTCTTTCTGTTTGTCGCTTATATCAACTTTTTCTGCCTCCTCCTTCTCAATAATATGTTCTACTGTATCGCTATCGACTCTGACAAACCGGGTCTTCCCCATTTTTTGTTCCAGCAGGCCCATCCAGTGAACATCGAGCTGACCATCCATCATCAGCACATCGTACCCTTTATCTCTGGCAGCGTCTATATGCGCAAACTGTTCCTCTTTGTTGGCAGTATATAGGTAGATAATATCACCATTTTTATCAGTTTGTGCGCTTTCAACTAAAGTTTTATACTCTTCGGCTGTGAAGTATTTACCTTCAGTGTTTTTTAGTAGTGAAAATTTCACCGCCCTGTCATAGAACTTTTCTTCCGTGAGCATTCCGTACTCGATGAAAAGCTTCAGGCTATCCCATTTCTCTTCGAATTGTGAACGCTCATTTTTAAACAACTCTTCTAGTTTGTCGGCCACCTTTTTCATGATGTGGTTCGATATCTTCTTCACATTGTTGTCGCTCTGCAGATACGAGCGGGACACGTTAAGCGGAATATCGGGTGAGTCTATTACACCGTGCAGCAGTGTAAGAAATTCAGGTACAATGCCCTCTACAGAGTCCGTTACATATACCTGGTTGCTGTAGAGCTGTATTTTGTTGCGTTGCAGATCGATGTTGCTCTTTATCTTAGGGAAGTAGAGGATGCCGGTCAGATTAAAAGGATAGTCCACATTGAGATGAATCCAGAACATTGGTTCATCCATTATAGATAGCGGGTAGAGACCACGGTAGAATTTCAGGTAATCCTCATCTTTCAATACGGCTGGTTTTTGTTTCCAGAGCGGGTTAACATCATTTATTATGTTATCCTCCCCTGTATCCACATAATTGCCATCTTTCCACTCCTGTTTTTTGCCGAAAACAACCGGTACAGGAAGAAACTTGCAATATTTATTGAGGAGTGACTCAATTTTATCCTTTTCGAGAAAATCTTTATTCTCATCATCAAGATAAAGGATGATATCGGTTCCGCGTTCCTGCTTTTCAACCTCTTCCATTGTGAATTCCGGCGTTCCGTCGCAAGACCATTTCACGGCTGTTGCCTCTTCTTTATAAGATTTTGTTATGATATCCACTTTCTTCGCTACCATGAATGAGGAGTAGAACCCCAGGCCGAAATGGCCGATAATTGCATTGGCGCTATCTTTGTATTTGTCCAGAAAATCATTGGCGGATGATAGGGCAATCTGATTTATATACTTGTCAACCTCATCAGCTGTCATACCTATACCGCGATCTGAAATTTTGAGTGTTTTGCTTTTCTTGTCGATGGATATCCTGACTGACAAGTCGCCCAGTTCTCCTTTAAACTCTCCCACATCGGAGAGTGTTTTAAGCTTTTGTGTTGCATCCACAGCGTTTGAAACAATTTCACGCAGGAAAATCTCATGATCGCTGTATAGAAACTTTTTAATAATGGGGAAAATGTTATCGGTAGTCACCCCAATCTGTCCTTTTTGTACCATAAATATATACTTTTTTGGTTTATAAATTGGTTATTCTATTGTTATTCAGTTATTTTGTCGCAATTTGCCTTTTATTAATTCGTTAAACGGATATCAAAAATAACTTACATCGCCGAATAACGATAAAGAATTAAATAATATCCGGACTCTGTAAGCGAATAACGTACAAAGCGCACTTATTGTTAAAGGCAAATATTGTGCCATTATGTTAATATAAGCATCTAACTGTTTTTATGCGCTGATATGTTAATTCTATGTTTAACATATTTCATTATAAAGATTGCAGACTTGTTATTATTTAGAGTCATTTTAAAAAAGGGTTTATTTTGTTAGTATTGCAAAGATTTATATTAAACCTGTAGATATAGAAAATCTCAATCAAGCATCGATGCTATCAGGGGTACCCTTGTGATAGCTATATAGGGCTGATAGTCAGCTTGTTTATTTTAATATTTTTTTTGTTAACACTAATTAATCGTTTTTACATCTAAAACAATTTTCGTTTTAAATTTATCTTTTTATATTTGCAGTGACAACAAACGGTCTTTTCTTGACGAAGAAAAAGCAACTGTTATTTAACACAATTAAAAGTCATCGCTTATGAAGACAAAAATTTCTTTCGAAAAGCAACTGCTTAGTCTGCAGGACAACATGTTCAATTTTGCATTGACCCTGACTGCCGACAGAGAAGAAGCCAAAGATTTGTTGCAGGAAACAACTCTCCGTGTATTAGACAACAGAGAGAAGTATTATGAGAATGTAAACTTCAAAGGGTGGGTATTTACCATAATGCATAATATTTTTGTAAATAATTATCGTAAGATTGTCAGAAGCCAAACTATTATTGATAAAACAGAAAATCTCTATCATCTTAATTTACCGCAGGATTCCGGTTTTGATACTCCCGACGGGGCATACACGATAAAAGAGATAAACAAGGCTATTAACAGTTTTACTGATGAGTATAAAATACCTTTCTCAATGCATGTTTCCGGATACAAATATGAAGAAATTGCAAAGCACCTGGAATTACCTATAGGAACTGTAAAGAGCAGGATTTTCTTTGCAAGGAAAAGGCTTCAGGAATTACTAAAGGATTTCAGATATTACTCCGAATAAAATAATATCTGTATATAAAAGGAAACCTCTTCTGATTGAAGGGGTTTTTCTTTTATATAGCTTTCGGAGGATTACCTTTTTACATTGTTGTCTTAGGTTTTTCTTTTATAGTGAAATCTTTTGGGTTTTCAACCTTTTTGTCTAATAGGGCAAGATCTATAACCTCCTTTACATCACTAATGTAATGGAATGTAAGCCCCTTTAAATAGTCGTCCTTTATTTCTTCAATATCCTTTTTGTTCTCTTTGCACAGAATAATATCTTTGATACCAGCCCTTTTTGCTGCAAGTATTTTTTCGCGGATACCTCCTACCGGAAGAACCTTGCCTCGTAATGTTATCTCTCCCGTCATTGCCAGATTAGGACGCACTTTCCGCTGAGTAAACATAGATACCAATGATGTAATCATTGTGATTCCTGCCGAAGGGCCATCTTTTGGTATAGCACCTTCTGGTACATGTATATGAGTGTTCCAGTTGTCGAAAATATCAGGATTTATCTCCAACTCTTCAGAATGAGAGTGAATATATTCCATAGCTAACATAGCCGATTCTTTCATTACATCTCCCAAGTTGCCTGTAAGAGTGAGTTTCGAACCTTTTCCCCTACTTAGTGAACTTTCTACAAAAAGAATCTCGCCCCCAACTGCGGTCCATGCTAAGCCTGTTACAACACCTGCGTATTCATTGCCCTGATAGCGGTCTTTGGAGTACTCTTCCCTGCCAAGATACTCTTTGAGGCCGGAGACTTTCAGCGATTTAGGGTATTCCTCATCTGCAGCAATCTTACGGGCAACCCTGCGCATAATCTTTGCAATTTTTTTATTCAATTCACGCACACCCGATTCACGTGTGTAGTTTTCAATGATCTTATGCAGTGTGGGTTTGGGTATGACAAATGCACCTTTTTTAACACCATGATTCTGGAGCTCTTTGGGAACGAGGTGACGATAAGCTATTTCAATCTTTTCCTCTGTGATATATCCACCTACGTTTATCAGCTCCATACGGTCAAGCAGTGGCTGAGGAATTGAGTTTAAATTATTGGCTGTTGCTATAAACAGCACTTTCGATAAATCATAATCGATGGAGAGGTAATTGTCGTGAAAAGTGGAGTTTTGTTCCGGGTCGAGCACTTCAAGCAACGCAGAAGAGGGATCCCCACGGAAATCATTCCCTATTTTATCAACCTCGTCAAGTACGAACACGGGGTTTGATGAACCTGCTTTTTGAATATTCTGGATAATTCTTCCGGGTATCGCACCTATATATGTGCGCCGGTGTCCTCGTATTTCTGCCTCGTCGTGCAGCCCTCCGAGAGAAATGCGTACATATTTACGGCAGAGCGCTTCGGCGATAGATTTACCCAATGAGGTTTTCCCAACACCCGGAGGACCGTAAAGACAGAGAATGGGCGACTTAAGATCACCTTTCAGCTTTAACACTGCCAGATGCTCAATAATACGTTCTTTAACGGTTTCCATGCCGAAATGTTCCCTGTCGAGCACTTTTTGAGCATTCTTAAGATTGAAATTATCCTTCGTATATTCACCCCATGGAAGATCAAGTATGGTCTGAAGATATCCGAACTGTACCGAATAGTCGGGAGACTGGGGATTTAACCGCTCCAGCTTTTGCAATTCTTTTTCGAATATTTCCCCCACTTCGGAACTCCATTTTTTGTTTTTGGCTTTCTTCCTGAACTCATCAATCTCTATCTGTTGAGTATTGCCACCCAGTTCTTCCTGTATGGTTTTTATCTGTTGCTGCAAAAAATACTCTCTCTGTTGCTGATTCAGGTCCTCACGGGTTTTCATCTGGATATTCATCTTTAGTTCCAGAATTTGTGTCTCGCGGTTGAGAATCATCAAAAGTCGGTATGCCTGTTCTTTTTCGTCATTTATATTCAGAAGATCCTGCTTTTCGTGGCTTTCTATGGGCAGGTTTGTCGCACAATAACTAATGAGCATATCTGAAAATGCCTCACTTTTTATTGTCTGGATCAACTCTCTGGGGGGCTCACCCAACATGTGCAGCATATGAAGCATGGCATCGCGGATGGAGTCGAGAATAGCCCCGAACTCTTTATCTTCAGTCGATGCTTTCACATACTCCCTCAATTTAAACGTAGCCCTCATGTAAGGATCATTTTGTGTGATTTGCAACCACTCAAAACGTTTTTTTGCCTGCACGATAATGCTGAAGTTATTATCTGCAAGTTCAATAACACGCATCACCTCGGCAATTACGCCAATCTGATAAAGATCACTCTTCTCAGGATCTTCAATATTTGTGTCTTTTTGGCATACAAGACCTATATATCTTTGTTTCTTGCCAAGAGATCTGATCAATGCCAGCGATTTTTTTCTGCCGACCGAAATAGGCAGCGTGCTCCCGGGAAAAACTATTGTATTCCTCAACGGGAGCAGCGGTAAGGTCTCTTTCAGATGTGATTCATCAACCTCCGTATTGCCGTCAATAAAATCGCTGGTAATAAAAGAGATAACGTTTGTTTCAGAACCCTCATCACTTGTTGTATATTTTTTAAATGGATTCATAATATAACTTTCTCTGTAATAAAAACAGAAAAATAAGTACTTTTGTTTTTTAGTTTTTTATACTAAAGAACAAATTCCATGCCAAAAGAGACTCAAAGATTGACATATTATGAGCAATCCCTATTTTAGGTTTAAACAGTTTGTCGTGCACCATGACAAGTGCGCAATGAAAGTGGGAACAGACGGTGTTTTGCTGGGCGCATGGTCAAGCGTTGCCAATGCTAAGAGTATATTGGATGTGGGAACAGGTGCAGGCCTTATAGCAATGATGATTGCTCAGCGTAACCCGTGTGCCAGGATTATGGCTGTTGATATTGATATGGATGCAGTGAAGCAGGCAAAGGAAAATGTAATAAATTCACCTTTTTCCGGTAGAATAGATGTAGAGTTGATCGATTTCAGAATTTTTGCCAAAAGCAGGCAGGAGCGTTTTGATTTAATTGTATCCAATCCTCCCTATTTTTCAAATTCTTTTTTGCCGGCCGACTCCCACAGGACAACAGCAAGGCATTCTGTTTCAATGTCGTTGGAGGATCTGTTGGTCTCGGGAAAGAGGTGCCTTAATAAAAACGGAGTTATCTCAATGATTCTTCCTTATGACAAGATTAGCGAACTTGAATTTTTGTGTGATAAGTATCTCTTCAGCATGAAACGTAAAACTATTGTATATCCATTGCCAAACGTAGTTCCAAAAAGGATTTTAGTGGAGATAACTTTGAAAAAAACCACCTGCCTTGAAGCAGATTCACTTACAATTGAGACATCCAGGCACCAGTACACAGAGGATTTTACCAATCTTGCAAGAAGTTTTTACTTATATCTTTAGATTCGGGCGTATTCCCGGGGGCGTTATGAAATAAACTTAATATATTAAGTTTATTAATTTAAATTTATATATTATCTTTGCTGCGTGCAGTATGAGACGAGCATGCAAATCATTAGTAAACGTGAAAATAATTAGAAGTAAGTTCAAATTAATTCTGATTTTTGCTTCACTGGGTAAAATAAAGAAATTTACTCTGCGAACGCTTAGCACGAAAGTTTTGTTAGATAATTGTTTATCAGCTTAATTGTTTAATAATATGAAGAAATTTACATTCCTGGCCCTGTCTATTTTATATGCCTGCTTTTTTGCACAGGGAGCCGATACTGTTCATGTTAAACAGACAAAAATACCGGTTCTGATTGACAGATCGGATAATGTTTTGTTTTATATCCGTATTGATGCTGAGAAATCGAAGGTGCTGAATGAGATAATGCTGCTTTTTTCAGATCAGGTTAATATGGATGAGATAAGTAGTATAAAACTATATTATGGCGGCACTGAAGCTGCACAGCGCAAAGGACAGACAATCTATTCGCCGGTGCAGTACATTTCAAGCTTAGCACCCGGGAAAACAAAAGAGGCCAATAGTTCCTATTCGGTAAAATTGGTTGAAATACCTTCGCCACGGAATGAAGTAACACTTTCTACAAACTGCTCGCTATTTCCCGGAATCAACTACTTCTGGATAAGCCTGGAGATGAAACCGGGTACTTCTCTTTTGTCGAAGATAGATGTAGAAATGTCTTCTGTAAAACTTGATATGAAAAGTGCTCCGCTATGTTTCGCCACTGGAAGTACATTACACAGAATGGGAATAGGTGTGCGCCATGCCGGGGATGATGGTGCAGCTGCTTACAGGATTCCGGGACTTGTTACAACCGGGAAAGGCACTCTGCTGGGAGTATATGATGTACGTTATAACAGTAGCGTGGATTTACAGGAATATGTTGATGTGGGTTTGAGTAGAAGCATTGATAATGGTCAGACATGGGAAGAGATGAGACTTCCTCTCAGCTTTGGAGAGTATGGGGGACTGCCTAAAGCTCAAAATGGAGTGGGGGACCCGTCCATACTTGTAGATGAGAAGACAGGAAACATATGGGTTGTGGCGCTTTGGACACATGGTATGGGAAATGGCCGCGCATGGGTAAACTCAATGAACGGTAACGGAAAGGAGTCGACTGGCCAGCTGGTGATGACAAAAAGTACCGATGACGGAAAAACATGGTCCGATCCGGTTAATATCACGGAACAGGTGAAAGATCACTCTTGGAACCTATTGCTGCAGGGTCCGGGAAGAGGTATTACTATGATGGACGGCACGCTGGTGTTCCCTATACAGTTCATAGATTCTACCAGGATTCCCAATGCAGGCATCATGTTCAGCAAAGACCGAGGTGAAACATGGAAGATTCATAATCCGGCACGTTCCAACACAACCGAAGCACAGGTTGCTGAAGTGGAACCGGGGGGGCTAATGCTTAATATGCGCGACAACAGAGGGGGGAGCCGTGCAGTTTCAATTACTAAAGATCTTGGCGAAACATGGTTTGAACATCCCTCTTCAAGATCTGTTCTTCAGGAACCAGTATGTATGGCAAGCTTGATTAATGTAAGGGCTAAAGATAATGTTTTGGGAAGAGATATTCTACTTTTTTCAAATCCTAACTCTTCACAGCATCGCAAAGATATAACAATTAAAGCTAGCCTGGACGGCGGATTGACTTTTCCTGAGGAGTATCAGGTATTGCTTGATGAAGATTTTGGCTGGGGTTATTCATGCCTGACAATGATAGATGATGAGACTGTAGGGATCCTGTATGAAAGCAGTGTCGCACATATGACGTTTCAGGCTGTAAAACTGACAGATATTGTCAGGGAGAAGAAATGAAACCCTTATTCTGCTTTATCAATCTTGAAATGAAAACTTCAAAATTATTTCTTAAAATCATAAAAAGTTGTAATTTTGCAGTTTTAAAATTTCGGGACTGTGAATAAAGTGATCACCATTAAAGACAAACAGTTTGAGCTGTTTATTGAACAAGAGGTAATAGAACATGAGATAAGGCGTGTTGCCAGGCGTATGAATTCTGAGCTTGAAGGCAAGAATCCTATTTTCCTAGCGGTATTAAACGGCGCTTTTATGTTTGCCGCTGAACTGATGAAAGAGGTTTCGATTCCAAGTGAGATTACATTTGTGCGCCTCGCCTCTTATCATGGAACCACTAATACCGGCTGCATACAGGAAGTCCTGGGGCTTAATGAAAGCATAAAGGGTAGATGTGTGGTGATTGTTGAAGATATTGTGGACAGTGGCAATACAATGGTTGCTCTTGTTGAAGAGTTGAAAAAACACCAGCCCGGGGAGGTGAAAATAGCCACTTTGCTGTTTAAGCCTGCCGCGTTAAGGAATAAATTGGATATCGATTATGTAGCACTTGAAATACCCGGTGATTTTATTGTAGGATATGGTTTGGATTATGATGGATACGGCAGGAACCTGAAAAATATTTATAAAGTGAAATAGTTTTACCGTTTCATGTTAAAAAAAAGGTGAATATTTCCCGCTAACGGGTAAATGATTTTAAAATAGTCTATTTTGTGGAAATTTCTTCCTGAAATGCTGAACTAAATAAAAAAAATAGCTATTTTTGTATTAAAGTAGATATGTAATTAACGCAAGTAGATAAAATAATTATTCAAAATGGACAAAGATGAAGTAAAAAAATCGCCAAAAGCGAATTTGGAAGTGCATAAAAACACTTTCATCCTTATGGGGTTAGTGCTTGGTATATCTGTCCTCTTCTTCGCTTTTGAATGGTCGACTGAAACCAAAAAACTTGACGAGACTGTCATCGTTCAGGATATTTTGGCTGAAGAAGAGATCGAGGTTACGCGTAGGGAACCTACTCCTCCGCCACCTCCACCACCACCTGAACCGGAAACACCCGAGATCATTGAGGTGGTAGATCAAAAGGTGGAAACAAAATTTGATATCCAGGTTGAGGATAATCAGGCTCAAAGACAGGTTCAGACCTATGTACCGCCACCACCACCAAAACCAAAGCAGGAAGAGGTGACTGAAGAGATTTTCGTGGTTGTTGAAAATCAACCGGAGTTCCCGGGAGGTAACGCTGCAATGATGAAATTCTTAAGTGACAATATCAAATATCCTGTAATTGCACAGGAAAACGGTATTCAGGGAAGAGTTATCTGTAACTTTGTGGTAGAGAGAGATGGAAGTATTACTGACGTGCAGGTAGTGAGAGGCGTAGACCCATCACTTGACAGAGAGGCCGTTCGCGTTATCCAGTCTATGCCAAGATGGACACCGGGTAAGCAACGTGGACAAGCTGTGCGCGTACGATTTACACTTCCGGTGGTATTCCGTTTACAGAACTAATTTTTAACTGAGAATGCATAAGGGGCTGCTTTTTGAATATGAGAGCAGCTCTTTTTTCATTATCCTTATACAATGATAGTTCGGTAAAAAAGTATCGAGATTCAATGCAATACATTAATTTTCAGTAGAATATACTTTACCAAAGTTATGAAGTCTTTCTTCCTGATTGTCAGGTGTTTAAGTAGCCGTTTACTGAAATATTGAAACAAATGAGTAGTAAAATTTCCGTTTTTGAAAAGAAAATAGGTGATGCCATAGATAAAGTTCTGATGGATGATCAACCGAAGTCATTGTTTGATCCGGTGAGATACATCCTTTCTATGGGAGGTAAGCGGCTTCGCCCTTTATTGACGTTAATGGCTGTAGACCTGTTCGGAAAAGATGTTGACAAAGCTATTAATCCGGCGTTAGCTATCGAAATTTTTCATAACTTCTCACTTCTGCACGATGATCTCATGGATAATGCAGATATGAGGCGTGGAAAACCGGCGGTACACAAAAAATGGAGTGCCAACAGTGCCATCCTTTCAGGTGATGCAATGGTGATTGAGGCATATAAATATATTGCAAAAGTACCTGCAGAGATGCTTTTTGAAGTGTTAAATCTGTTTTCCGAGACCGCTATGGAGATATGCAAAGGGCAGCAATATGATATGGATTTTGAAAGGCGTATGGATGTCTCTGAAACAGAATACATTGATATGATTCGTTTAAAAACTGCTGTTCTCATAGGTTGTGCTTTAAAGATCGGTGCAATTATTGCAGATGCCTCTCCACGCGATGCCGATTATCTTTACCAGTATGGTATAAATATGGGGCTTGCTTTTCAGTTAAAAGATGATCTTCTTGACGTTTATGGCGATCCGTTGAAATTCGGGAAAAAAACAGGTGGTGACATATTGTGTAACAAGAAGACCTACTTATTGATTAAAGCGTTAAAAAATTCAAACGAAAGACAAAGGGCAGAACTTAAAAAATGGATCTTAGCAACCGATTATAATCCTGATGAGAAAATCAGATATGTTAAAAATGTGTATGATGAATTAAATTTAAAATCAATTTCTGAGAATCTCATTGAAAAGTATTACCTTGTATCGCTTCATTATCTTTCATTAGTCAGTGTTGCGGATGATCACAAAAAAGAGTTGGCTGACTTGTGCGAAACCCTTATGTACAGAGAGAAGTGAATAGATCTTGAATAAGAATTTAAAATAAAAAATTACTGTCGCAGATTAGTTATTGATGCCATATCGCAGATTGCCCAATACTGATACAGCTCGCATAAAAGCGTTGAAGACAGCTATAGAAAAAGCTGCAGAGACAGATTTTAAAGAGTTGTCTATTTCACCCAGCGTGTTGAGTGAAGCCAGGGATGTTGTATCACATTTCGAATACCTGTGCACGCGTTATCAGCAAGTTTATAACACACAGGTAAAAGCTAACAAAACCTTTATCGGTAAAGTGAAAAATGCAAGAATGTATCTCTCTCATTTTGTTCAGGTGCTGTATATGTGTGTATTACGCTCTGAAATAAAAGAAGAGCAGTTGGAACTATATGGCCTTGAGAATTTAAACATGGTTCTTCCTGATCTGACATCAAACGAACAGCTGCTGGAGTGGGGAATGAAAATTATTGAGGGAGAGAAAAAACGTACGTCAAGGGGTGGGGTTCCTATTTACAATCCGTCTATTGCCAAAGTAAAGGTTATATACACTCTGTTTAAAGATGGTTTACAAACACAAAAGCTGCATCAGAAAGCTACTGCACGCGTTTTGAAGGAGGTTGCGGACTATAGGGTAAAGGTAGATGAGGTAATAATTGATATTTGGGAACAGGTGGAAAAGCACCATATAAATTTAACTCCAGAAGAGCGTCTTGCAAGAAACCGTGAATATGGTGTGGTTTATTATTACAGAAAGGGAGAGGTGATAGAATGAGCCTAATAGATACTCACGCTCATCTGTTTGCTGAGGAATTTGAACACGATATTGCAGAAGTAATTTCTCGTGCCAAAGAGAGGGGAGTAAGGAAGGTATTACTGCCCAATATTGATGAAACATCGATTGACAGCCTTAAAAGAACAACTGAACACTATCCCGGTTTTTTTTATCCTATGATTGGGCTTCATCCTACAAGTGTAACCCGAGATTGGAAAAACCAGCTTTATGCTATTTATCAAGAATATAGTAACGGCTCTTATATCGCTGCCGGCGAAATAGGAATAGACCTCTACTGGGATACAACGTTTCGGAAAGAGCAAATAGAAGCTTTTGAAGAGCAGTTGAAATGGTGCACCGAAAAAAATGTACCGGCATCAATACATTTTAGGAATGCCACAGAAGAAGTTATAAAAAGTATTAAAAGAGTAGGCGCAAAATCGTTGCGAGGTGTATTTCACAGCTTTGGGGGGAACTTGGATGAGCTGGAAGAGATAATGAAATTGAAAAATTTTTGGGTGGGAATAAACGGAGTTGTTACGTTTAAAAACTCAGGACTCTCAGAAACACTGAAATTATGTCCGATAGACAAGATACTGCTTGAAACAGATTCACCATATCTTGCTCCCGTGCCATACAGGGGTAAGAGGAATGAGCCCTCATATTTGCCTTTTATAGTGAAAAAGCTGTCAGAAGTATGGAAGGAGACGGAAGAAAACATAATAGAGGTAACAAGTAGTAGCGCTAAGGAGCTTTTTAATATTACAGTTTAGGAACTGAACCTTTATTCCGAAAAGATATCCAGAATATTTTTTTATTAAAATAATTTCTCGCTAGAGTAGTTTATAATCGATAAATTCAGTAATTTTGCCAACCAAAAGGAGAAGAAATGAAATATTTTTTGTAATTTGCACCCGTTTTCGTTGAAGTCTCCTGCCTGGAGAGATGCTCGAGTGGTTGAAGAGGCACGCCTGGAAAGCGTGTATACGCCAAAAGTGTATCGCGGGTTCGAATCCCGCTCTCTCCGCACCCTCGTAAAAGAATGTGTAAAGGAAAAAAGTCGCAATAAACTGTTTACAATATAAAATTCAGAAAATTAAATTATTAATAAATCAAACAATTAAAGATCATTAATCAAAAAAATTGAACACAATGAAAAAGTTATTTGCAATTTTAGCAATCTTCGGAATTATGTCTGTTGGATTGTCATCGGTTCTTTTCGCTCAAGAAGCTACTCCGGAAGAACAAACACAAACAGAACAAGTTGCCGCTACTCCTGTCGAAACCACACAGGCTGCTGTTCAGGAAACTTCAACCGGAGGATTACACCAGGCATTAAAGGTTAAATTTATTGAAGGTGGTGCCGGATTTATGAGTACCATTGCAATCTGTATGATCCTGGGCCTGGCTTTCTGTCTTGAAAGAATTATATACCTGAGCTTGGCCGATGTTGATCCGGATGCTTTCCTGAATAAAGTAGGAGGTGCATTGGACAGAGGTGACGTTGAAGCTGCAAAAGTTATTGCACGCGGAACAAGAGGCCCAGTTGCATCCATCATCTATCAGGGACTTCTCCGCCTCGATCAGGGAGCAGATGCAGTAGAGCGCTCCATTGTTTCCTATGGCGGTGTGCAGTCAGGATTACTGGAGAGAAACCTTTCATGGATCACCCTCTTCATCGCTATTGCCCCTTCACTCGGATTCCTTGGAACCGTAGTAGGTATGGTTATGGCATTCGATGATATTCAGAGAGCAGGCGATATGAGCCCTACTATTGTGGCCGGTGGTATGAAAGTGGCTTTGATCACGACTGTAGGGGGTCTTATCGTGGCTATTATCCTTCAAATTATTTACAACTACATTCTTACAAAGATGGAAGGTATCCTTAACAAAATGGAAGACGCCTCTATCACTTTCCTTGATCAGGTAATTAAATATAACATTAAATACAAAAACTTGTAATAATTATGGCTGTAACTAAAATACACAGAACTTCCAGAATGGTTCTCATGATAGGGGTTGCAATTTCCCTTGTTGTGCTGGGCCTGTTCTATTTAGGAGGTCAGGCATCGGCACAAGATAAAGTGATTGCCGAGCTAAGTCAGCCTAAATATACTGATGCGATATTGTATTGGGCTTATTTTCTGCTGATTGTCACGGTAGTTGTTTTGATTGGATTTGCTGTGTCAGATTTTATAAGAGGATTGAAAGAGAATCCCAAGAAGGCATTAAGTGGATTTTTAGCTATACTGGCTTTGGCGGCATTATTAATATTCTCCTTTGTCATGGGAGATGGAACGCTGTTGAATATTCCAGGATATTCAGGTCCGGATAATACACCTCCAACCTTGAAATTGACCGATATGTGGCTTTACTCATGCTATTTTATGCTGATAGTAACGGTGTTGGCAATGATTGTAATGCCTATGTTGAAGGTGAAGAAAAAATGACATTATCGTAAGGCTTTTTGACCTGGCACAAGCATGCTTGTGCCAGGTCATAGCCTGAAAACGAACGAATTAATGTAACGATTCGTAACAAGAATCAATAAAAATGTTTTAATATGCCAAAATCAAGTAGAAAAGTTCCGTCACTCAACGCAAATTCAATGGCTGACATTACCTTTTTGCTGCTGACTTTTTTCATACTTGTTTCTAGTATGGATACGGATTCCGGTTTGGCTCGTCGCCTCCCGGCACCTCCACAGTCAGAAGAGCAAACATCGGTAGACGTACAGCGCAGGAATCTGCTGGTAGTACTGGTAAATGCCCAGAACGAAACGATGGTTCAGAACCAGCTTACCAGAGAGTGGTATTCCAATGAAAGAGAGTTGCGTGGAGAACAAGGTGGAAAAGTGGCTTTAAAAGATATGGTGAAAGAGTTCGTACTTAATACTTCAAATAGTCCGTCACTTCCGGAATTATCCGAAGAGGACTTCGGAGCGCCAATAGGTACGGTGCCTGTTACCTCTGCCCATGTGATCTCTATACAAAATGATGCTACTACCAGCTATAAGGCTTATATTGCAGTGCAGAATGAGGTGGTAAGAGCATATAATGAGTTGAGGGAAGAGGGAGCAAGGAAATATTTCAACATCTCTTATGATGAGCTGACGGAAGAACAAAAAGATCAAATTAACAAGCTCTATCCTCAACGTATTTCTGAGGCTGAGCCTAAAAACTATGGGGAGGGAAAATAATGGGAAAATTTAATAAATCAGGTAAAAGAGAAATGCCTGAGTTGAATTCATCGTCTATGCCCGACATTATTTTCGCTATTCTGTTCTTCTTTATGGTTACTACTACCATGCGTAGTGAAGAAGTGATGGTAAGAATAAAACTTCCTACAGCCTCTGAAGTACAGAAGCTTGAAAAGAAGTCGCTGGTGACTTATATCAATATCGGCCCACCACAGGATGTGAGATTGGGAACAGGTACTCAAATGCAGTTGAACGACAGGTTTGCACAGGTGGCAGATATACAGAATTATATTGCCCAGGAAAAGGCTAGTATGAATGAGGCCGACCAACCTTTAATGACTGTCTCAATTAAGGCTGATGAAGATACGCGCATGCAGTATATTACCGATGTAAAACAGGCATTGCGTCAGGCGTATGCATTAAAGATCAGTTATTCAGCCCGAAAGGGAGAGAACTGATACAGTGCTGAACTAATGTAAATTAAAAAACCGGATCACTCTCAAATGGTCCGGTTTTTTACATATTAGCCTGTAATTGAGGCTCTTTTTTATTTACTTTTATTGAAATTTCGTGTGCGTTTTGTTATTTTCTATTCCTTGCGAACGACAATGTTTTCTGACACGTTAAGGATTACCTGATTTCACCCATTCCATCACATTGGCGGGCGCCCGTTTTGCCATAAGCTCACGCTTCATGAAGTCCATATAGGGCATTACGTGATGATAAAACTGATAGTACCCCTCGCACAGATAATTTAACCCGTCATTACCATATCTGTCTTTAACAAAACGGTTCTTTGGGCATTCGCCGTAGCAAGCAAACAGAACATCACATTCTCGGCATTGCTGAGGCAGTTTATCAAATTTATTGTTACCGAATTCAAGCTGTTCCTGTGAATACATCATTGCTGTAAGAGGTTTGGAGTAGATGTTTCCAAGGCGGTATTCGGGAAATACAAAATGGTCACACGAGTAAACATCGCCGTTAAACTCTATTACCCCGGCATGGCCACACGTTTTTGCCATAGTGCAAACACCTGGTTGTTCACCAACCCAGTTGGCCAGCGTTGAGTCAAATATCTGTATGAACACTTCTCCTACATCCTGCTTAACCCATTCATCGAATATTGCACATAGGAAGTTTCCCCATTGCCTGGCTGTCACTGAAAAGGTCGCCAGCTCTACTTCACTATCAGTATCTTTTGCAGTAGCTAGTTTCAGGGGTGAACTGTTCTTGTGCAGACGTTCAACAATGGGGGTAAACTGTACGAAACGGCAACCTGTATCTTTGAAAAAACGGTAGAAATCGAGAGGATAATCTGCATTGTAATCATTCACTACTGCCATACAATTGAATTCTACACCGTGTTTATTCAGTAGTTCAATACCCTTCATTACACGGTGAAAAGATGGCCTGCCCATCTTGTCACGGCGATATTCATCGTGAAACTCTTGTGGCCCATCGATTGAAATACCCACAAGAAAATTATTTTCCTTGAAGAAAGTACACCACTCATCGTTGAGAAGGGTGCCGTTTGTCTGTATTGAGTTATCTATATGTCTCCCCCGGGCATACTTCTTCTGTAGTTCCAAAGCTTTTTTATAGAAAGAGACCGGACGCATTAGCGTTTCACCTCCGTGCCAGGTGAACATAACCTGTGGCATGGTCTGGGAGTCGAGGTATTGCTCTATGAATTTTTCAAGGAGCTCTTCACTCATCACCTGATTCTTATTTCCATATAGAATTGCCTTCTCCAGATAGTAACAGTAATTGCAATCGAGATTGCATTTCGAGCCTACCGGCTTTAACATTACATACATTGGCCTGGCAAATGGGGCATATGTTGGCATATTGTGGGTTTATAGAATTTATTTGTACCGCAAATATAAACAAAACATGCAATTATCCGGTTCAATGACTGGTAAGATTCAAAAAAACACTATGAGGAGCATAGAATAATTTTTTCTATTTTTGAGAAGAATGGGTTAAATAAAAAATGGGTAAGCTTACTATATCGCGCCGCTACAACCAAATACCCTTGCTTCGGTCAAGACCTGGGGGATTCATTGGGAGCTGGCCGTATAGGACTTACCCAAGTGCAAAGATACGGTTTTTTTTTAAGTTACAAAATGGTTAAATTGATTTTTACTATTCATGCACTTTTTTTATCTTTGTAAATATTTGCACTATTAAAGCATTGTACTATTAACGCAACTTTAACTTTTTTAGAGAAAAATCATATCAAATACAATTTAATTATGAATATCGCTGACCGGTTTATTAAATACGCACGTATCGATACTCAATCGGATGAGGAAAACATGCAAACTCCGAGTACCAGGAAACAGTTCAATCTGGCAAAGGAGGTAGAAAAGGAAGCATTGGAGATGGGATTGACAGATGTAAGCCTCGATAATAACTGTTACCTGATGGCTACATTACCGACTAATACAAAGAAAAAGGTCCCTGTTATAGGATTTATTGCACATTTTGATACAAGCCCTGATATGAGCGGTGAAAATGTGAATCCGCGCATCGTAAAAGCATATGATGGAAAAGATATTGTGTTAAATAAGGAACAATCTGTGGTTTTATCACCGTCTGACTTTCCTGAATTATTGCGTCATGTGGGTGAAGATATTATTGTAACAGATGGGAATACACTTTTGGGAGCTGATGATAAAGCCGGTATAGCCGAAATTATGAACGCTATGCAATACCTTACTGATCATCCCGAGATTGAACATGGAAAAATACGTATAGGTTTTACTCCTGACGAAGAGATCGGTAGAGGGGCAGACAAGTTTGATGTTGAAAAATTCGGTGCCGAATGGGCTTATACAATGGACGGAAGTGAAGTGGGGGAGCTGGAATATGAAAATTTTAATGCAGCCTCGGCTAAGATAGTTATACATGGTAGAAACGTTCATCCAGGTTATGCGAAAAACAAAATGATTAACGCACTTAACATAGCCAACAAGTTGATTAATCTGCTCCCGCATAACGAACGTCCTGAGTCGACAGAAGGATATGAAGGATTTTTCCATCTTATTTCTTTGACCGGGACAGTGGAAGATGCCAAAATGTCGTTTATTATTCGTGACCATGACAGGAAAAAATTTGAGGAACGCAAGTCGCTGATGATAAATGCTGTTGAGATGTTGAACCAGATATATGATGGACGCATCACAATAGAGATGAAAGATCAGTACTATAATATGCGTGAAAAAATTGAACCTGTAAAACATGTCATAGATTACGCTTACAGAGCCATGGAAGAGGTGGGTGTAAAGCCAAATATAAAACCAATTCGTGGTGGGACTGATGGAGCACGTTTGTCGTTCATGGGTTTACCCTGTCCTAATATTTTTGCTGGAGGAATGAATTTCCATGGGAAATATGAATTCCTTCCAATTCCTTCAATGGAGAAAGCCTCAGAAGTGATTGTAAAAATCGCAGAACTTGTAGCAAAAGATTATTAATATAATTAAAATATTGACTAATAATATGAAAAGGACTCCTTTTACAGATATGCATATTGCACTTGGTGCAAAGATGCACGAATTCGCCGGGTATAACATGCCTATTGAATATTCAGGTATCATTGATGAGCATCAGACAGTAGTGAATGGTGTTGGTGTTTTTGATGTGTCGCATATGGGTGAGTTTTGGGTGAAAGGCCCAAAAGCCTTAGAGTTTTTGCAGAAAGTGTGTAGTAACGATGCATCTGCCCTTAGGATCGGAAAGGCTCAGTACACCTGTTTCGTAAATGGAAATGGAGGCATTGTTGATGACTTTATTGTTTATCATTACGAACTTGAGAAATACCTGCTGGTTGTAAATGCAGCCAATATTGAGAAAGATTGGGCTTGGTGTCAGAAACACAACACAATGGGTGCCGAACTTGAGAATGCATCAGGCCATATGGCGCAGCTGGCAGTGCAGGGACCCAGGGCAATTAATACACTGCAGAAACTGACTAATGAGGATCTGGCTGCAATACCTAATTATGCCTTTGTTAACGGTACATTTGCAGGTGTTGAGAACGTAATTATTTCAAATACAGGCTACACAGGTGCCGGTGGATTTGAACTCTATTTCTATCCGGAACAGGGTCAGATAATTTGGGATGCCATTTTTGATGCAGGTGAAGAGTTCGGTATCAAACCCATAGGCTTGGGTGCACGCGATACATTACGCCTCGAAATGGGATATTGTCTATACGGAAACGATCTTGACGACACAACAACACCGCTACAGGCAGGTTTGGGATGGATTACCAAATTTACTGACAACAAACCGTTTATTGGCAGAGAGGTGCTGGAAAAGGAGAAGTCTGAGGGAGTATCTCGTAAACTTTGTTGTTTTGAACTGGTTGATAAAGGAATTCCCCGCCACGGGTACGAGATTGTTAATGCCGGGGGAGAGGTTGTAGGGAATGTGACTTCTGGAACAATGTCACCAATGCTGAAAATTGGAATCGGTATGGGATATGTCAAGCCGGAATTGGCAAAAGCAGGTACTGATATCTATATAAAAGTTCGGAATAGAAATCTGAAGGCAACAGTGGTAAAACCGCCCTTCAGAAAATAGTAAGATTCAGTTTCAGACATAAATCATCTTTCGGGTCATTCCGCCATCAATGATGAAGTTTTGTCCCGTGATGAAGCTGTTTTCGGGATTCATAAGGAAGAGGACCATACGTGCAATATCCCAGGCATTGCCCACACGCCCCGAGGGATGTTGCAGGTGGTCTTCCCGGGATAACAGGGCTTGTTTGGCAACCGATTTTTTTTTGAGCGCTGAGACATCAATCCATCCCGGGCTGATTGAATTTACACGTACATTTGGTGCCAGGCTTACTGCCATGGCATGGGTGAGAGAGAAGATGCCGCCTTTGCTGGCTGAGTAAGATTCGGTGTTGGCTTCGGACTGAAATGCCCTTGTGGAGCACATATTAACGATAGCCCCCTTCGATTCTTCAAGATAAGGCGCAAGATACTTACTGCATAGAAACGTGCCGGTGAGGTTAGTGGCAATAGCCCTGTTCCACTCTTCAAGGGAAAGCTTATCCATTGGCTTGGAAACCTCATATACGGCATTGTTGACCAGTCCGTATGTGTTGCCAAACTTTTTTACTGCAGCCCTGATGGAGGACCTGATGCTCACCTCATTTGAAACATCGGTAATAAAGAAATCGCAGCGACGTTTGTTGAGGTGGGGACGAAGCTCTTCCATCGCTTCGCTGTCAATATCAAATATAGATACGGTATAGCCGTTTTTAAGCAGTTCCTGAGAAATAACTCTTCCGATGCCTTGTGCTCCTCCTGTGACTATAATATGTGGCAGTTTTGTCTGTTTCATGCCGCAAGTAAATAAATCAGCAACAACCGGACTTTAACTATAAATATTCTTTTTGCCGGCCAAAAGAGTATTTTTAAGTAGCGATACTATGGTCATTGGGCCTACACCTCCGGGAACGGGAGTTATGTATGAGCATTTAGGGGCAACCTCGTTAAAGGCAACATCACCGGTGAGCTTGAACCCTGATCTGGTTTTGTTGCTTGGTACGCGAGTTGTGCCTACATCAATTACTACCACTCCCTCTTTAACCATATCCCCTTTCAGAAATTCCGGTACTCCCAGAGCAGCAATAATGATGTCGGCCTGCAGGCAAATCTCTTTGATGTTAGGAGTGCGGCTGTGGCACACAGTTACTGTACAATCGCCAGGATAGCTTTTTTGCATCATCAGCATGGATACCGGTTTCCCGACAATATTGCTTCGTCCCAATACCACGCAGTGCTTTCCCCTTGTTTCTATATTGTATCTTCTCAGCAACTCAACTATTCCTGAGGGTGTTGCAGACAGAAAGCAGGGCATCCCCAGCGACATGCGTCCTACATTTACCGGATGAAAACCGTCTACATCTTTGCGATAATCAATTGCTTCGGTAATTTTAGTTTCCGAAATATGTTTTGGTAATGGCAGTTGCACGATAAAACCATCGATACCGGTATCGTTGTTCAGCCTGTCAACACATGCCAGAAGTTCTTCTTCGGTGACATCATCTTCGTATCGTATCAGGGTGGACTTGAATCCCACCTCTTCACACGACTTCACCTTGTTAGCCACGTAGGTTTCGCTGCCTCCGTCGTGCCCCACAAGTACCGCTGCCAGATGAGGAGTTTTACCTCCGGCCGCTTTGATAAGTGCTACCTCTTCGGCAATCTCTTTTTTTATTTGTGCCGCAACTGATTTTCCATCAATCAATTCCATAATTTGCTGTTTATTATCTTTTAGTATTAGGATGTCAGTTCTCAGCGTTCGGTTCTGAATTCTGAATTCCCGGTTTCAAGTTTTCAATTTTCTGAATTATGATTTTCAGTTTTATCTTCTGCGCATTTTCCTCATCGTCTGCCGTCCACCGCCCGATGTCATCATGCGCATCATCTTTCGGGTTTCATCGAACTGCTTGATAAGTTTATTTACCTCTTGAACGTTGGTGCCGCTCCCTTTGGCTATGCGGGCCCGACGGCTACCATTAAGTATTTCGGGGTTGCTGCGTTCCTGAGGTGTCATGGAACGGATAATAGCTTCAATACCCTTAAAGGCATCGTCATCAATATCCAGGTCTTTAATCTGTTTACCTACACCGGGAATCATTGATGCAAGGTCTTTAAGGTTACCCATTTTCTTTATCTGCTGAATCTGGGCAATGAAATCGTTAAAATCGAACTGGTTTTTGGCAATCTTTTTTTGAAGGCGACGAGCCTCCTCTTCATCGTACTGCTCCTGCGCTTTCTCGACAAGCGAAACAATGTCGCCCATCCCCAGGATACGATCAGCCATACGTTCGGGATGAAATACATCTATGGCATCAAGCTTCTCGCCGGTACCCACAAACTTAATAGGCTTGTCTACAACAGACCTGATTGAAAGAGCAGCCCCACCACGCGTATCACCGTCAAGTTTAGTAAGCACAACGCCGCTAAAGTCGAGCCGCTGGTTAAACTCTTTGGCTGTGTTCACGGCATCCTGCCCTGTCATGGCGTCCACCACAAAGAGAATTTCTTGAGGGTTGATTGCTTTTTTTATGGATTCTATCTCGTTCATCATCTGCTCATCAATAGCCAAACGGCCTGCGGTGTCGATGATGATAAGGTCTTTACCGTGCTGACGGGCATATTGAAGGGCATTTTGTGAAATTTTTACCGGATTCTTATTATCCTCTTCAGAATATACTGCCACTCCAATCTGTTCCCCCAGTACCTTAAGCTGTTCAATGGCAGCAGGACGGTAAACGTCACCAGCCACAAGCAACGGGCTTTTACCGCGTTTGCTTTTGAGCATGTTTGCCAGTTTGCCGGAGAAGGTGGTTTTACCCGATCCCTGCAACCCCGACATTAGAATTATTGCCGGGCTACCTTTTATATTAATATCAACAGCAGAGCTACCCATAAGGGTTGCCAGCTCATCATGAACAATCTTTACCATCATCTGCTCGGGCTTCACGGCGTTTAGTACGTCTTGCCCGAGTGCCTTCTGTTTAACGGTTTCAGTAAACTCCTTCGCTGTTTTATAGTTTACGTCTGCATCGAGCAAAGCACGGCGTACCTCCTTAAGGGTTTCGGCAACGTTTATTTCGGTAATCTTGCCCTGGCCTTTCAATATTTTAAACGACCTCTCGAGTCTTTCGCTTAAATTCTCAAACATAATTTTTAGTTTTAATTCACTTCACGGACACAATGTGCGCAAAAGCGGAGGTCAATCCGAAAAAAGGCACAGTGTGAAAACGATTCATTGTATGGATGATAATAAATGATTATAAGTGATGAAACAGTTTCACTATTTTGAATACAAAGATAATGAAAAAAGGTTTACCCTGAAAAAGTGAAAGTGTACATTTAAAATAACTATATTTGTTCCGGAATTATGACTTTCTCCCCTCAACGACAGAAGAGTGGCATCGGCCCCTTCTAATAATTGAGTGGACTGAATACTTTAACAAAAATGAATGTAAAAAAAGCAAACAAGCTGCAAAATTTTATTTATCTATCTATTACCGCGGCAATAGTGACGATAGTGTTGAAATTTTACGCCTACTATATAACCGGATCAATGGGTTTTTTGTCGGATTCGTTGGAATCATTCGTTAACCTGTTTGCGGCTATTTTTGCCCTGATTATGTTAAACCTGTCTCAGAAACCTGCCGACGATGGACACGATTACGGGCACAGTAAAGCAGAGTATTTTTCCAGTGCTGCCGAGGGAGCCTTAATTCTTGTTGCAGCCTTTAGCATTATATTGAGTGCCATCAACCGTATTATTAATCCAAGACCGCTGGAAAATATTAACACCGGGTTGCTGTTTTCTTTTTTGGCATCACTGGTTAATCTGTTGGTGGGGATCGTATTAATTAAAAATGGGAAAAAAAACAAATCATTGCTTCTTGAAGCTGATGGTAGACATCTTATGACCGATGTATGGACCTCGGTAGGGGTTATTCTGGGGATCATCGTGGTTAAATATACCGGGTGGCTCATTATCGACCCTGTAATTGCCATACTGGTAGCTATAAACATTATTTATACCGGATATATTCTGATCAGCCGTTCAGCCAGCGGTTTGATGGATGCGGCAATACCCGAGGATGATCTGAAGAAAGTAATCATCTATCTTGAATCATTGAAAGATAAACAGATTGAATACCATTCACTTCTGACACGGGCCGCAGGTCAACGAAAATTTATCTCAATGCATCTGTTGGTCCCGGGAGAATGGACTGTAAAAAAGGGGCACGATTGTGCCGATGATATTGAAGAGGCTATTGTTGAAATGTTTGACGAGCCGGTTACCGTTTCAACCCATATCGAACCTGTGGAAGATCCGGCCTCGTTAAAGGATATCGGCATCGATCGTCAGAAGCGCCACAAGGGCCAGCAAGTTACCCCGTAGTATCGGCATCTATAAACAGAATCCATGCAAGGGCCGGCTAATAAAATAAAAAACCCGGAAGTTATTTAATAACTTCCGGGTGCCTCCCGGCCAAGGCTGATTTCTTCAATTCCGTGGCTTTTATTATTCTGAAAAATGAATATAACAGAATGCTCGCAGCAATTTTTTTTACTTGCATTGCAAAGCAGAAAGCTTATCAAACTCAACAAATTATGCCGTTTGCTTATTGATGAATATGTTATGCAATTGCTGAACCCATGAGAAATGCAGCTGCAAGCGACACTATAGCATATAACTCCGGGAATACAGCCAGGATAAGAGTGTTGCTAAACGCATCGTGCCCCTGACCGATAGCAACCACACCGTTAGCACAAACCTGTCCCTGACGTATAGCAGAAAGTAGTCCTACGAATCCCAGAGCAAGCCCTGCAGCTAATGTTGCCATTGCCTGAATAAATGTGATGTCGGGAGTCAACACCCCGAAGATACTCTCAAACATGAAGTAGCCGGCAAAACCGTACAATCCTTGTGTACCGGGAAGAGCTGTTAATACTAGAAAATTACCAAATTTCCCGTCCACCTTTTTAGCTGCTCCAATGGCAGCATTTCCAACTATAGTAACCCCGTAGGCGCTTCCAATGCCGGAAAGGGCAATCATCACTGCTATACCTACATAGGCAATTAATAAATTTGTTTCCATTCAGTTGTTTTTTAATTTATATGTTGTTTTATTGATATTTTTAATTTTTAAAGGGGTTGTATTTTTTCCCGCCTCCTGTAAACTCAGAGTTGTTGTAAAATTCAACAAACGTAAGCCGCAAGGGATGTACAAATGCTCCGAGTGCGTTCATGAATATGGTTATGGCGTGTCCGATAACGAAGATAAGGACAGTTACTACCGGTCCTAAGATAGCTTTATCGGGACTCATTCCGGTAGCAAGGCTTGTGAATACACTTGCCAGAATGCCTCCCGACAGCCCCAGCGCGAAAAGGCGTACATAAGATAAAACATCTCCCAGCAATCCGGTGGCCATATTGTATGTATCCCATAAAGACAGCCCAATATTTACGAAAATATTCTTTCCGGGAGAGTTAAAGAATATAATAGGTATTGCAGATGACATCATAACAATATTATGTGCAGTACCACCCATTTGCAAAAAATTCGGGAACAGATAAGCTACGATTATACTCAGTAGTAGTGTAAACCAACCTATTGTAGATACAGCATAGGGAAAACCGAACTGTTTTATCCGGTTTATACATTTCATGACCATGCCAAACATAATCTGAATTATTCCTAGAACGAGTGAGAGAATAAACATTTGTGAATTGTCAAAAAAGATCTGATCTTTCATATTCCGGAAGAACGGAGCGTTGATATCATAAATGTTATAACCGAAAAAACCACCGGTAAGCAGGCCGCATACCATTGTGGAGGCACCCAGTATCTGTACAAGAGTCATGATGCCTTTAAGTGATTTTTCTATTTTGTCCTTTTTCAGAATTTTTATAAGTGTTCCCAAGATAAAGAGGAAAGCACCATAACCTATGTCACCCAGCGCCAATCCGAAAAAAATCATGTAAAACGGCGCAAAGAAAGGAGTCAGGTCCACCTCATTATACTTTGGCATCATATAGAGTTCGGCAATAGGCTCGAACATACGAGAAAATCTATTGTTTTTGAACTTAATTGGCACATCGTCTCCGGGCAATGGATCAGAAGTTTCAAAATATACACTTTCTTTGGCAAGGTAGCCGGTGATCTCTTTAACATTGTCTTCCGGAGCCCAGCCCTGCAGCAGTATTATTTTGTTGTCAGCCACAGGAGTGGAGCTTTGAACAGCCTTGGTAAATACAATTTTATCTTCAAGCTTCTTTATTGCACCCTTCACCGATGGCAGGTCGTCAGACATCTTTTCAAGTGCTTCATCCTGATGCCTGATCTTCTCCTTTATAGACTCTATCAGCTTGTTTAGCGATTCCAATGACACATCTGGCATCTTAACCTCTTCAATGTTAAGTAGTTCTGCCATATTATTATTTTTTGTCACCGTAACAAAATAGGTCCTTGAAGACTCTTTATTTATGACAACTGCATCGTAAAGTGTTTCCCACTCCTTATCATATTGATTGTCCGGAGCAATGAAGAAGTTGATCCGGTATCCGGCTCTCTCAAGTTTTTTAATATTTTCCGGATCAAAGTTACCCCATGGTTTCAGTAAGTTGCTCTCTTTTATACTGACCTGGAGCTGCTGGTTGAGTGACGACTTGAAGTTCTCTATCTTCTCTATCTCTTCAGGGATTCGTTGGCCGAGTTCGATATCCGGCTCATTGAAAGAATCTTCATTGTTATTATCTCTATATCTTTTCAGAGTCTTTACTGCTCCTTCAAGTTGTTTTAATTTAGAAGTGTATGGATAGAGTTCTTCTTCGTCAAGTTCAGTCCGGTCCTGTTCTACAATATGGATCATTCCCAAATTGCGCAGTTCTATTAGGAACTGTTCATAATCTTTATGGAAAGCCAAAAAGATAAATTTTTTCATTTTTGCTACCATATTTCTTCTCCTTTCTCCCTTTTTCTTTCCTGTTGAGAACGCATAATCTTTTGTGATGATTTGGAGAGATTCTCCTCATCTTCAAGGTAACGTTTGATTTTCAAAATCGCTTCCTGATATCCCGGTATCTGTACCTTCTCGAATAGGTTCACTTTTTGGGTTGTTTTCTTCCTTGCATGTTCAAGGCGATTGAGCCTGATTTCATGAAAATCGCGGCGAATAGCTGTCTCGGCAAGCTCTTCAAGAGTTTTCACCCCGTCGAGAAACCATTTCGGGCGGCTGAACAGGCTGAACTGTTTGATTTCGAAATCAACACTGTCAAGCATGGGAATCAGCACTCCCGCAATTTTCCTCTTCGAAAGATGCACATCTTTAACACTTATCAGGCTGGGATCGAATTCAATCCACATTCCCATCATCTTCTTGTATGAAATCACCTTTGCCTCAAGATCTTTTTCAAGCAATTTGATTTCATCTTTGGCTCTTTTTACCTCCGTCCGAAGTGCTGTCTCCTTATTCTGCAAGGTGGGAAGTGCCCTCTCACGTACAGTCAGTTGTTTTTCAAGCAGCTGACGGGAAGTTTTATTATATTGAAATTTAATAGCCATTTTTTATTTCCAATACTTATCCACTAACTCTTGTTTCATATTAACCTCGGTTGGTTTGAAGTATTTTGAAAGCAGCTCCCAAGTTTTATCAAGCATCTCCACCGTATTTAGATTTACGTTTATAGCAAGTATGTATTCTGAATAATCTTTCGCGAACGACAATGTCCGCTGATCATAATCGGTCAGATCGAAGCCGTTTTCCAGTTTGGTTTTAGCATTTGCAGCGTCGGCATAAAGTCTTACTGCTGCATTCATCAATTGCGGATGATCGTCCCTCGTTTTCTTGCCCTGTACAAGTTGTTTTAGTCGCGAGAGAGAGCGGAATGGATCAACAATAACCTTTCCCACATCGCTGTCGAGGCGCAGGAAGAGTTGTCCCTCAGTAATATATCCCGTATTATCAGGGACTGCGTGAGTAATATCACCTCCTGAAAGTGTGGTAACTGCAATAATGGTTATAGAGCCTCCTGAAGGGAACTGGGCCGCTTTCTCGTATATTTTGGCCAGGTCGGAGTATAGCGATCCGGGCATTGAATCCTTCGACGGGATCTGATCCATGCGGTTTGACACAATAGATAGAGCATCGGCATATGAGGTCATATCTGTAAGCAGCACCAGCACCTTCTCGTTTTTATCGACTGCGAAATATTCAGCTGCCGTCAATGCCATATCTGGTACCAGGAGCCGTTCTACAGCAGGGTCTTCGGTGGTGTTCATAAAAGAGATGATCCGGTTTAATGCACCAGCGTTACTGAATACATTCTTGAAGTAAAGGTAGTCATCGTTTGTCATCCCCATCCCCCCCAGAATAATCTTGTCGGTCTCTGCACGAAGGGCCACTGTAGCCATTACCTGGTTGAACGGTTGGTCAGGATCGGCAAAGAAAGGTATCTTCTGTCCCGATACAAGCGTATTGTTCAGGTCTATACCTGAAATTCCCGTTGCTATAAGCTCCGAAGGTTGTTTCCTTCTTACAGGGTTAACAGAAGGGCCACCGATGGGACGCTCTTCACCTTCGGGTACCGGGCCGCCGTCTATGGGATCACCGTAAGCATTGAAAAAACGGCCTGCAAGTTGATCGCTTACCTTAAGAGAGGGTGATTTTCCCATGAAAATCACTTCGGCATTGGTTGATATACCTTCGGTACCCCCAAAAATCTGCAGAGTAACCTCGTCGCCCATTATTTTTACTACCTGTGCCAGTCGCCCTTCCACTGTAGCCAGTTCATCATAACCTACATTGGTTGCTCTCACAGAGCAGGTGGCTTTCGTGATTTGGGTAATTTGCGTATATATTTTCTGAAATGCTTTTGCCATAACTTCAATCTATTTTTTGATAAGCCAATTGGTTCAGCTTGCTGTAGTATTTATTAAACCTCTCTGATTTGAATTCTGAGTAATTCATCTGTCTGCCGGTATTTATCACCTTCTTGAAAAAATCAGCCACATCGTTGAAGTTGTCAAATTCGAAATCGGTGCGACAGATATCGATTACCAGGTCAAGAATATATTTCTGACGTTCTATTGGTGTAACTGCATCAATATCATCAAATGCATCTTGCTGCAATATGATGAAATCTATCAATTCAGATTTCCAGAATGTAATATGATACTCTACCGGCACGCCGTCATCTCCCAGAATATTTATCTGTTCGGCAATCTCCTTTCCACGAAGGAGGCGGGTCTTTGCCTCATTTACTTTTTCTGTCCAGTCGGTTGATATATGCTCAGAAATATACTCTTCAAACTCAGGATATTCAATATATTTCGAATATGATTCTATAGGGTTGATAGCAGGATACCTTTTTTTATCGGCACGATCCTGTTCAAGTGCGTAATAACAACGGGCAACCTTTTTTGTGTTTTCGGTCACCGGCTCTTTGAGGTTACCCCCAGCGGGTGATACTGTACCGATAAAGGTAATTGATCCCTCCTTGTCATTATTCAGGATCACGTGCCCTGCCCGGCCATAGAAATTGGATATAATAGCTGAGAGGTCCATAGGAAAGGCATCGGGGCCCGGTAGCTCTTCCAGCCGGTTACTCATCTCACGCAACGCTTGTGCCCAACGTGAAGTAGAGTCCGCCATCAGAAGTACTTTCAAGCCCATTGAACGGTAATATTCACCAATTGTCATAGCTGTATAGACCGAAGCTTCACGTGCCGCCACAGGCATGTTTGAAGTGTTTGCTATTATGATTGTACGCTCCATAAGCTTGCGCCCGGTGTGCGGATCAACAAGTTCGGGAAATTCAGTAAAGATCTCCACAACCTCGTTTGCACGTTCACCACATGCGGCTATGATTACTATATCGGCCTCTGCCTGTTTTGAGATGGCGTGCTGAAGCACAGTTTTTCCGGTGCCGAAAGCCCCTGGAATAAATCCCGTTCCACCTTCCACTATCGGATTCAGGGTATCTATGGAGCGAACACCCGTTTCTAGCAACCTGTATGGCCTTGGTTTCTCTTTATAAGCTGTGAGGGGTATTTTTACGGGCCATCGCTGAATCATATTCAGCTCCGTTTCATTGCCGTTTTGGTCTTCCACCACTGCTACTGTTTTATAGATATTGTAATCTCCTTCCTTCGCAATGCTTTTAATGATGTACTCATCTTTCATCTTAAAGGGAACCATAATCTTATGAGGTTGATAGTTCTCGTCCACCTCACCCAGCCAGGATCCCGCGGTTACCTTTTCCCCCGGTTTGGCAATAGGTTTAAAATGCCATAGCTTCTCTTCATCGAGTGGGAATGTGTACTCACCGCGTTTCAGGAAAACACCATCCATTTTATCAAGATCGTTCTCCAACCCGTCGAGGTTCCGCTCAAGGAGCCCGGGTCCCAGTACTACCTCAAGCATATGGCCCTGAAATTCCACTTCTGCTCCTACAGTAAGTCCACGTGTGCTTTCGAAAACCTGAATGTAGGCATTCTTTCCGATTACCTTGATAACTTCCGACATCAATCTGGTCCCATCCAGATCGATGTAAGCGATCTCATTTTGAGCAACAGGCCCATCCGCATCAACGATGACTAGATTGGATATGATCCCTTTAACTATTCCTTTTGTCAACATATATGTTTTTTTAATTTGTATCGGTATTAAAATTCTTCCGGTAGGTTTGTCTGATTCTTCAGATTGGAAATAATTTCCCGAAATACACGTTCACCTTCTTTCGCGTTTAGCTTCACCCAACGTTCAAGGATTTGAAGTTTACATAGATAGGCGAATATGTATTCGATGTTGAAGTAGTCGAAAACGGTGTTCTCTTCAAGCCAGTTCCATCTGAACCTATCGGCCTTTCGCTCACGTTCATAAATATCCGATTCCTCTGATATGCGCTG
Organism: Proteiniphilum sp. UBA5463; assembly: GCF_002427225.1. Lineage (NCBI taxonomy): Bacteria > Pseudomonadati > Bacteroidota > Bacteroidia > Bacteroidales > Dysgonomonadaceae > Proteiniphilum > Proteiniphilum sp. UBA5463. The sequence goes on from NZ_DIQL01000040.1 coordinate 76,085, forward strand.
TATAGTATCGAAATATTCCAGTTCACGACTAAGCCCGAAATCGCGTATGTTGGCATTATCTTTAATTATTTTTGCGATTTTATTACTTCCAACTATCACTTTTGTGATATCTATACCATATTTTTTTGCATAGATTGCCGCGAGTATATTCCCGATATTCAGGTTGAGTTCGAACCATTCAGAAATCAGGCTGTTTTTAACTTCTATCCCATAGTCCATAAACAGGGAGGTGAGCAAATCTTCCCACAACCTTCCTCCTTGGGGCTGCCCTTCCTCACTTAACCATATCCGGATAAATTTTTCGAAATAGGGCGGTATTTTTTTATTTGTGACAGGAAGATCTTCTTTTACTCTTTCTAATGTTTCCAGTATATCTTCACGCGATAATTTTCCTGCAGGGTTCAGATCTGAATCTTTTTTTTTCAACAGTGTGAACAGATTCTCATTATCTGTCTTCAGGAAATATTTGCTCAATAGCTTCTGATCTGCCTGTTTTAATTCTGTGTCGAGCATTGATCTGAATTCTTCCACAGTGAAGGGAAGCTTCATGCTGTCGAAAGTGAAATCTGGCAGTCCGGATATAAAGTAGTAATATTGATTTTTAAAAAGCATATGCAAAATCAAACCGGTAATGGGGAGATAAAAATCTCCTGTGTTAAAATAGAAGTTTTTGAATCTGAGGACGCAAGAACTCTCTGAAATATTCGATAAACTCCTCTTCTCCGAATTTTACTTTGTAGGAACCATCTTCAGGAGATAGTGTGAATCCTGTTTTAATACCACTCACTGTCTCAATCTTTAATCCTTTATCCAGGAGATTTTTGGCATTGGAGGCGATGTACGACTCAAGCTCCTTAGGATTTTTAACCCCAATAGTTAAGGTTTCATCCTTAGACCAGTTCTGTATCAGCTCCACTATCAGTTTCTGCATAAAGGTTTTGTCCTCAACGGCAGCCTTCACATTCATCGAGGCCAGCTTGTCAGTTACGATGTTGGTAATCTCCGTTTTGAGTGCCTCGGAAGACTGAGCTGCGAACAGTTTTAGTTCCGCTTCGGTATGGCTTTTTAATTCTGCACTTTTCTTTTGGGCTGCAGCAATAATTTCAGCCGCCTCAGTTTTTGCTTCATCCAATATTTGCTGCTTTAAAGCTGTGGCTTCCGTAACTATTCTGTCGGCTTCTTCTTTGCCTTTCTCCACACCCTCGGAGTACAATTTTGAGGTAAGTTCCTGAATCTTATCCATATAGTAATATAATGATTTTATTTTTTTGAGCCCGGGAAGTCGATATTCCAACCTTTCGGATATGGATTACCGGCACAATGCTGAAAATGCAAAGTGAACCCGCAAATTTACAAAAAATAATGCAGAATTGTAATTTAATCAAATCAAAAATACCTGAATCGTACATTTATAAGTTTCAGGCTGCATTATTTTCGGATGAATTGTCGTTTTCACCATCTCTTTTTATTTGGCACTGTTTTTGCTTTTAATAGAACTATGGACAGGAAAATCTTCAGGCTTGCCATTCCAAATATTATTACCAACATTACCGTTCCATTACTGGGGATGATTGATATTGCCATTGCAGGCAGGCTTGGCTCCGCAGTGTATATTGGTGCCATAGCCCTTGGTGCAAATATTTTTAACATGATTTACTGGAACTTTGGGTTTCTGAGGATGAGTTCAAGCGGTTTCGCCGCGCAGGCATACGGAGCAAGGGATCTATCGGAAGTTATGAACGTATTTATCCGTTCTCTGGCCATAGGGCTGGGAGTTGGCCTTATCATTGTTTTATTGCAATATCCCATTGGTGAGCTGGCTATTACTTTTATAAAGTCGGGCCCTGAGTCAGCAGAGCACGTGAAGAGCTATTTTCGTATTGTGGTGTGGGGAGCGCCGGCAGTGTTGGGGATGTATGCCTTTAAGGGGTGGTTCATTGGTATGCAGAATGCAAGAATTCCCATGGTCATCGCCATCCTTAATAATCTGCTCAACATTTTGTTAAGCATGGTTTTTGTTTTTGGTTTCGGGATGAAGATCGAAGGAATTGCGTTAGGTACAGTGTTATCGCAACTAATTTCGCTACTGGCAGCAGCAGGCCTTTGGTGGAAGTATTACAGACGCCTTGTGGAATATGTCAGGAAGGAGACTGTTTGGGACAGGCAGGCTATTCGTCAATACTTCAGGGTAAACAGTGATATTTTTGTACGTACTTTTTTGTTGACTTTAGTTACCACTTTTTTCACCTTTGCCTCTTCGGGGATGGGAGAGGCCATATTGGCAGTCAATGCCCTTCTGATGCAGTTTTTCATGCTCTTTTCCTATTTTATGGATGGTTTTGCCTATGCCGGTGAGGCCCTGACCGGTCGGTTTATCGGTTCTAAAAACCGGGAATACCTTCAGTGGATGATCCGTAGGATATTTTTCTGGGGGACTGTGGTGAGCCTTGTTGCCGTAATAGTTTATCTGATCTTTCCTTCTCAGATACTGCATATCATGACCAACGACCTTTATATTATTGAGCGAACCAAAGATTTCATGTTTTGGACATTGCTTATCCCCGTTGCCGGCTTTGCTGCTTTTCTGTGGGACGGTATTTTTATCGGTGCTACGGCTTCCGCACAGATGCGTAATGCCATGATACTCTCTTCTGCGCTTTTTTTTGCCTGCTATTTTATTATGTCCCCACTGTGGGGCAATAATGGACTCTGGCTTTCTTTTATCCTCTACCTGCTGGTAAGAGGTGTTATGCAAACCATCTGGTCGCGGAAAGCTTTGTCTTTTTAATGCGATAGCTTGTTCTTAAAAAACCTTAAAATAGAAAATGATTATTTATAATAGCCTGAATATTAATGCCTATTTCAGCTAGCTTCTGCATTATCTGTTATCATTAACATCCTACTCCAGGTATCTACCTATTTTGCCACTGATCTGAAGCAGTGAGATCTCATAAAGCTTTGTGTTGTATTGCGCTGTTAAGAGTCGCTGTTCTGCTTCTAGCAGGCTATTTTGAGCCTCACGCAGTTCCAGCCCGGAGAGATCTCCGATCTTATACCGTTCCATGGCTATCTCGTAATTCAGTTCTGCATTTTCAAGGCTTTCGGACTCCAGCTTTGCCAACTCAATATTGTTCTGGTAAGCCATCCACATATTAGCAAAATCGCTTTGTATTGCAAGTTTACTTCTATCTATTTCCAGTTCCCTGTTTTGAATGGATATTTTTGCATTCTTCTGTTCTCTTCTGCGGTTGAATCCATCGAAGAGTGTGTATCCTAACGTAAGCCCGGCTGAAGGGCCCCAGTTGCGCTGCCTGTCAATAGACCCAGTGTTGTAGTTGTAATTGGTGAACCCGTATCCGGTATTCAAACGGAGATAGGGATAGTTCCTGCTTTGCAGTTTTTTTAGTTCAAGCTCACTCAATGTTTTGTTCTTTTGTGTGAGTAGTAGCAGAGTGTTTTGCTGTAATGAAGCATCAAGAAGCTCATCCTGCGACAACATTGTATCGAAAAGGATGGTGGTATCTTCTGCCATGAAATTCCTGTTTACATCCACTCCCATCAGCTCGTTGAGCCTTATACGGGATCTGTTCAGTATCTCGTATTGCTGTATAAGCTGAGAGCTGTCGGCATTAAAATAGACGCGGGCCTGTTGAAGGTCGAGGCGCGATAACGACCCAACCTGATAACGTGCCTCCACGATGCGTAATCGCTCCCTTGAAAGCGCTACGGCATATTGGAGATTACCTAGGCGGATCTGCTGTTGTACATAGTTGTAGTATTCAGCTGTTAAATTGGCTATGAGGTTCTCTAAAGACAGGCGGGTATTCAGTTCACCTACTGTCTGCAACTCCTGTAGCCGCTTATAGTTTGTTTGCACGCGGAAGCCCTCAAATAGAGTCCAGCTCAGGTTAACCGATGCATCAAGAGCCTGTGTGCCGGAGTTGCGGGTTTTTACAATATCTCCGCCTCCGGAGGGTGACTGATTGGTGTTGCTGCTACGCATGCTATACCCCGAATTAAGGTTTACATCCGGTAAGAAGCCGGCATTCCCCGGAGTGACATTGTTATCAGAGATCATTTCTTCATTGCGTGCTATCCGCAGGTCGTAATTATTCTCAATCCCAATCCTCAGGCATTCCTGCAGGTTTATCACACTTTGCGGTGATGTGATGAAAGGAATAAAGAAAAACAGTAACGACAGCACCTCTTTTATCTTCTTACTCATGTTGCAGTTTCTCATTATTTTTCTTCTTTTCTTTTGCTTTCCTGTCGGTGGAGAGATACATATACATTGCAGGTATGAGGTACAGGGTGAGCAGCGTGGAGATAAGCAGCCCGCCTACAACTACTGTCCCCATCGCGATCCTGCCGTTCGCTCCCTCGCCTGTGGCGAACATAAGTGGAAGCAGACCGAGAACGGTTGAGATGCTCGTCATAAGTATCGGGCGAAACCTCTGTACTGAAGCCTCCACGATTGCCTGGCTCTTGTCAAGGCCGGCAGCCTGGCGCTGGTTAGCAAACTCAACGATGAGGATACCGTTCTTGGTAACCAGGCCAATAAGCATTATCAACCCTATCTGGCTGTAGATATTCATTGTCACCCCGGTTATCCACATGAACAACAGTGCACCGAAAAGTGCCAGCGGAACAGTAAACATTATGACAAACGGGTCTTTGAAGCTCTCAAACTGAGCCGCCATCACGAGGAAGATCAGCAATAGAGCCAGCCCGAAAGCAAAGAGAAGGCTCGATGAACTCTCCCGGAAATTTCTCGACTCCCCCTCAAGGGCTGTCCTGAATGAATCGTCAAGCACTTCAGTTGCTATCCTGTCCATCTCTTCCAGTCCCTCCCCCAATGAATATCCGGGTGCAAGCCCTGCTGATATCGTTGCGGAGTTAAACCGGTTATACCTGTATAGCTGAGGGGGGGCGACCGACTCTTGGAGTTTGACAAGGTTATCCATCTGGATCATCCGCCTGTCTGAATTTTTGATATAGATGGTTTTCAGGTCTACAGGTTTATTTCTCTGCTGACGGTTTATCTCTCCAAGAATCTGGTACTGTTTGCCGTTCATGTAAAAATAACCCATTCGTTGCCCGCTTAGAGCGTATTGCAAAGTCTGGCCGATGTCGCGGGTACTTACTCCCAGCATGGCTGCTTTATCTCGGTCTATCAGTATGCGTGTTTCGGGTTTGGTGAACTTCAAATCCACATCGGCCATCTGGAAGTAGGAGCTTGCATTTACCTTTTCCATGAAAAGGGGGATGAACTCCTGCAGCTTCTCAATATTGGGAGCTTGCAGCACATACTGGATGGGCATTCCGGCACGCCGCCCTCCAAAAGTAGACTGTTGCTGTACGAAGGCACGGGCAGCCGTTTCATTCCTTACGGCACGGGAAAGAGCATCGGCAATCTCCATCTGACTTCGTTCACGCTTATCCATATCAGGCAATACCAGCCGGACCATTCCGAACCCGCTTCGGGTCATGGTTATATTTGATTCTCTTTCTGGCGCGATAGAATCGGAAATATATGAGATCCGGTCGGTGTAGTCCCGTACAAATTCATAGGTTGCACCTTCAGGGGCGGAACTTCTGATTATCACCTGCGAACGATCCTCAAGTGGAGCCATCTCGGCCGGTATGATTCCCTGGAAGAGAACAATGAGTATTGCCGAAATAATAACTACCGGCAAGACGAGCCATTTTTTGTTTAGAAACAGATTCAGGGAGTTATTGTATATACTGTTCATCCCCTTGAAAAAAAGCTCTGACTTTTGATAGAGTTTCGATGGCTTTCGTTTCCTCTTTAACATTTTTGATGAGAGCATGGGGACGAAAGACAAAGCTACAAATGAAGAGATGATAACGGCACCTGAAATAACAATGCTGAATTCCCTGAATAATCTTCCTGTCAGCCCTTCAAGAAAAACAATAGGAAAGAAGATAGCCACCAGCGTTACTGTTGTAGATACCACTGCAAAGAATATCTCTTTGGACCCTGTGATGGATGCCTGCCCGGGGTCCATCCCATTCTCAACCTTCTGATAGATATTCTCAGTTACTACTATGGCGTCGTCAACCACCAGACCGACTGCCAGTACTACCGCCAGCATCGACAATACATTGATTGAGAATCCCGCCAGATACATCACGAAGAATATACCGATAAGTGATATAGGTATTACCAGTGCCGGGATAAGGGTGACACGCCAGTTACGAAGGAAGACGAATATGATGAAAACCACCAGGATAAAAGCAATGATTACAGTTACTTGCACCTCCTCGATGGATGCCCTGATAAATTTAGTGTTGTCGAAAGCTACATCCAGAACCACATCCTCAGGGAGATCTTTTTTCATCTGGTCCATGCGTAATCTCACCTGATCGGCAATACTTATATGGTTGGCCCCCGGCTGGGGTATTATAACGCAGCTCACCATGGGAACGCCGTTCCTGCGAAGGATATTTTGACGGTTGGCTGCATCCAGCTCGGCATACCCTACATCCCTGAAGCGTACTATCCGGAAATTATCTTCTATCAGGATTAAATTGTTAAAATCTTCCGGCGTCTGCATCAATCCCATTGTGCGGATCGACTGTTCTATGTGGTCTCCTTCTATACTGCCTGCAGGAAGTTCAATATTCTCCCTGTCAAGGGCATTTTTTATGTCCATGGGAGTGATATTGTATGCTGCCATTTTTATGGGATCAAGCCACAAGCGCATGGCGTATCTGTATTCTCCCCAAATCTCAACTGCACTTACGTTGGAGATGGTTTGTAGACGCTCCTTGACGGTAAGGTCGGCGATCTCAGAGAGCTCAAGCATAGAACGGACCGGGCTCTGCACTGTAATCTGCATGATTGGGTCAGAATCGGCATCAGCTTTCGAAACTGTGGGAGGATCGGCATCTCGCGGCAGGTAGCGCTGTGCTATGGAAACTTTGTCTCTCACGTCGTTCGCTGCTGTTTCCATATCTACGCTTAACTCGAACTCCACTGTTATCCGGCAGCTTCCCTGGCTGCTCCGGCTTATAAGGGAACGGATCCCGGGAATTCCGTTGATGTGCTGTTCGAGTGGTTCAGTGATCTGATTCTCTATCACATCGGCATTGGCTCCGGGGTAGGAAACATGAACGGTGATGATTGGGTTATCAACGTTCGGGTACTCGCGTACAGCCAGGCCGGTGTAACCAATGAGCCCGAAAATAATGATGATAAGGATCATCACTGTGGCAAGTACCGGGCGTTTTATGCTTAATTCTGATAGATTCATCTCTTTTATTCGGCAGTGTTTTCAACCATTGCATCTATTCTGACAGGCATTCCGCTTCTCAGCTGCATCACACCTGTGGTCAGCAGTGTGTCCCCGATTGACAAGCCGTCAATGATTTCCACTGAGGATGATGTGCGCAAACCTGTTACAACTTCAACCTCTTTCGCTTTGCCATTATCATATATATAAGCAATATCACGTCCCATCTCCTTGATGCTGGAGATGCTTGGGATTACGATGGCATTATCTATCTGGTCAAGCTGAATTTGAATGCTTGCAGACTGTCCCGGCTTAATTTTCCCGCCGGAATTTGTATAACGGGCACGAGCAAACAGGCTGAGCGTCTGCATATCTAAACGCGACTCAATAGCGTAAACAGTTGCTTTGTATACCTCTAGGTTATTTTCAACCCTAAAAGCTATTTCTGTACCGGGCTTTATAAGATTCACAAAATTCTGGGTGAGTGAAAATTCTATTTTAAGAGGTGATATCTTTGTTAATGTGGCTATCACTACTGAGGGGGAGGCGTATGCACCTTCGCTGACTTGCCTTAGCCCGATAACACCACTGAAAGGGGCACGCAGTTCAGTTTGGCGGATACGTGCTTTTACAAGTTCAATGTCGGCCATGAGTGTTTCGAGCTGTGTGGTAACTGCCTGATAAGTCTCCTGGCTGATAGCATCTTTTTCCAGCAGTGTCTGCTGACGGAATACTCTGTCCCTGGCAAGCGGCAGTTGAGTCTCCAGTTTTTTGAGTTCGGCCTGTAAAGGTTCGTCGTTCACTTTCGCCAGCAAGGATCCTTTTTCCACAAAAGAACCTTCTAGAAAGTAGATGCCGGTTATTTTTCCTGACGACTCGAAAGTGAGATCTACCTCTTCATCAGGGAGCAGGACGCCGGTTACTCGAAACATGTTGTTCAATGACTGAGGCTTCAACACTGTTGCATTTACCACCAGGCCAGATCTGTCGGCATTGCTCATTGTTTGTCTTGAATTCTGAGAAGGATTTTCGGAAGCAAGCAGTTTCCGGATTTTTGGATAAAGAGCCATTGCCAGAATCAATACAGCGATGGATATAAAGACAGCTATTTTGGTTTTTCTATTCATATCGATGTATAAAATTCCTCAAAAATACCCTTTAAAACCGATAAAAGGGAGTTGATGATGTCGATTTTAGTTTTTTTAGTTCATAAAATAGACATATCACTGAATTAAATCGATGAAACGGTTGGGAAACGAATTTTTCTAACTATTTTTGACATTTGTATAAATGAGCCTGTTCCGAAAGTTCTGAATATCAGAAATGATTATTTTATTGCATTCAATAATATTATCTATTTTGGTCCGCATCAATTAAAGAGACTTTTAGGAGAGGCTCATAAAATGAAAATTAAAATTGATCATGACAGAGTTAAATTTGAAAAAACTGTTTTTCGTGTTTGCGTGTATTATGAGCAGTGTTTTTATTACAGTAGCACAGGACTGGGCAAACCTGAATCGCTTCAGGGAGGAAAATGCAAAACTGGGACCCGCGAGAACCTGCGACGACCGGGTTGTATTTATGGGAAATTCAATCACTGAGGGGTGGATAAACCTGGTCCCGGAGTTTTTTGCCGATCGCTCCTATATCAACAGGGGAATAAGCGGCCAAACCACACCGCAGATGTTGATACGTTTCCGCCAGGATGTACTCAATCTATGGCCTAAGGTGGTGGTTATACTTGCAGGTACCAATGATATAGCGGGTAATACCGGGCCATCAACACTTGAAATGATAGAGGATAATATCCATTCTATGGCAGAGCTTGCAAAGGCACATGGTATACAGGTGGTGCTGTGTTCGGTTCTTCCCGCTTATGACTATCCGTGGCGTACCGGGCTGGAGCCTGCTCCCAGGATTGTGGAGTTGAACAAACGGCTAAATAAGTATGCCGGAACGCATGGAGTGGTATATTGCGATTTTTTCCAGGCTATGGCTGATGAACGCAATGGATTACCCGAAGAACTCTCCGGTGATGGCGTGCATCCTAATAAAGCGGGTTATACCATCATGGCGCCCATCGTTGAAAATGCTATCGCCCGCGCCCTACTTATGTGGAAAGAATTTAAATAGCACTTGTGAGCGGCCAAAAGACGCTCTCCGGCCCTATAAAAACTGCTGAATTATAAGGGTGAGTTAATCACCCTTTTTTAGTCTCTTCGGCTTACATGCGTGCTTCTCTTTCTTTACCGTAGCTTCACATTTTTTACATATGAATCTTGCGTCCTCTTTAACTTTCAAATCTTTATCCTTACAGGCTGTTTTGCTCATAAAATATATTTGCATAAAAACAGCAGGCATAGAGTAATTGTTCAGTGGCATAGGTCGCTAAACAGCAATTCTTGCGTTTTTTTTACGGATCAATTAGAACATATTCTTTTGGTTCCCGTATGCCCGGAGCAGAAAAATATTGTCCCAGTTCGCCTTTTATTTTCACCTTTTTGTTTAGATTATCGGGATTTTCCTGCAAGTTCAATGCTTTCCTTAATGCTCCTGTTGGCAATTGCACCGGAATTATTTTATCTGTTTCCGTTTCATCTCTGTTATCTGCTAATGCAAGATTACTGGCTGAAGCATTTAATGTATCGGACGAAAAGGAACCCATGCTGCTGCCTGTAAATGCCCCGACAATATATCCTTCTACCCACACACCTGTTTTGCCCTGATAGTTCTGCGCTTCAAATATGGTAAAGGGTGAATCTTTAGATCCCTTTATGACTGGAGGTGTTTCCGTTGTCCTGCCTGCTGTCACATTAACAGAAGGCCCTTCTGCCCAGTCTGTTATTGAACCAAGTGTGATAGCTGCAATTTTATCTGTGAAAAGGGTAACGTTGTAGTTGTATTTTGTCGACTTATCAAAAGAATTTATTTCCAATGCATCCGCCAGGGGATATTTATATACCTCTTCATTATCCCCGATGATAAACCAGAGTTCTTTGTCCGTAAGAGTAGCTTCAGGGAGCAGGATACCTTCGGCAACTGATCCATCAGAGTTCACTCTGAGTGAAATATTTCCGTAATCGGAAGTGGCTGAAAGTGTTCCGGCCGCCAGGTCAAAAGATGCATTTATCCCTACATTCGTGATTATTACCTTAAGGTTACTTAAGTTTGCCGATTCGTGGTGTAATATGTTAAGTCCAATTTTCGACAACTGGTGTGAGAACAATAATCCGACATTAGGGTTTTTTGAATTAAAACTCTTCGCGTTGTTAGAATACATAAGGTCGAGAGCCGCCTGATTTTCCTGATTGCTCAGATCAACCAAATATGTAAAGTCAATAATATCTTCACGGTAAGGGTAGTAGCTGATAAAATCAACATCTGACCCGTCGAATGGGAAAGTGATTCCATCCGATTCATTTGATGGTATAAACGTTGTAGTACCCGTTGTCACATATTTTACATTCAAGGCAGAAGCCGATGAACTAAGCGTCTGCCCCGATTTTATCATATAAAGGCCAATAGCATCTCCTGCCTCCCATGAGGAGTTGGAAGCACGTGTTTTTATTCCTTCAATCTCTGCATTCAATTGAATTTCCCTGCTTGCCCTGGTTTTGTCTATTTTATCACCTTCACACGAGAGTAGGATAAAACAGATAATAGGCACAAATAGTCTACTTGCTTTTTTCATAAGGCCAATTGATTTATTGTTAATTAATAGGATACTCTCTTTTAACAGCTCAATATTATATCAACAGTTCGGTAAAAAATTCCACAGTATAATATAATCAATTGAATATCAACGCAAAAGGTTCTGTGGGAGATTCCAATAACCTTTAATTCTGATTGGAGGTGTATAAATATACATTTACCGGAATATTGTTATATAATTAAGACTAAAAATTGCAATATATTAACTAAATGTTAATAAGCAAATTATTTAAGGAAAAATAATATAAAAATACTGCGAGTTGAGTAAATATATAACAATTCTAAATAATGTTTTGAAAACAGGCCTTCGATTTACAAATAATTACTATGCTTTTTTTTCTAATGTATACATATTGAGTGCCTTTGGATGTAAATCGAATAAGGGACTGTTTTTTGAAAATGGGTGGTTGTGAGAAATTAATTTAATTAAAGAAAATGTTGTATTCTTGAAATCAATGACATTATTAAATATTAGATAACCGGTAAGCTCCTGAACCCAATTCTATTACAAGGCCCGAATCGGTTTCATTCACTTTTCGTATACCATTACCTTCTGGCTGTATTATTATTATCTCTTGGGGAAGTCTGACAATGGCTGATGTATTGGCAGGAATGGTAATTTCCCAGCTAAAGGAGCTTCCCTCTTTCAGCCATTCACTTTTAATCTCTCCATACACCGATCTATAAGAAGCTTTTACATGGGAGAGCCCTTCAGGGAATTTTGGCTCCATCAGCAGTTTTTTGTACGCCACACTTCCCGGATAGTTTTTTATTCCGGCAAGATCTTCATAATACCAGATAAGCAGATCACCTAACAGCATCACATGATTTCCCGAATTCATGGCCGGATCGGCAGTGTCGCCGTTCCAGAGTTCCCATATAGTGGTTGCTCCTTTCTCTATCATATATCCCCAGCTGGGATAAGATGTGTTTGTGGCAATTTTGTAAGCAAGGTCCACATTACCGTGTTGGGTAAGGCCTCTCATCAAGTGCTGGATACCCAAAACACCGGTGCTGACATGGCTGTCGAAATCTAATTCCGTTTTCCGTACGATGTTTTCAAACAGACGCTTTTCATATCCTTCCGGGGCCAGTCCCAGCTGTAGTGATAAGATATTTGCTGTAACGGTATTGTTATCGTATCGGGCTGAATCCGTATTGAAATAGGCCGCATTATACGCATTCCTGATGTTTGCAGCCAATTCTTCATATGCTGGAATATCGTCCCGATGCCCGGTGATCTCTGCAAACTCAGTCATCAGGTTCAGCAGACTGTAATACATAGTAGTACTTAATACGGGACCTGCAGTTTTTCTTGCCGGATCCGCCGAATGGATCAGGTCCTGTCTCTCGGGCGGCATACACCAGTCGCCATATGTATCTTTTGTCAATATGCAATCCTGCATCGATACTTCCTGAATTCTTTCCAGATAGCGCTTCATGGAAGGGTAGTGTTTTTTTATCGGTTCGCTGTTTCCGTAATGATAGTAAAGCATCTTGACGGCATAAAACCAGGCTGCCGGCCAGGTCACATCATCGTTGTAAATTGTCCAATAACGGGGCGATACTACAGATACGCTGCCTTCAGGGCTTTGAGAGTCTTCAATATCCTGTACCCATTTCCCGTAGAGCAATGCATTATCGAAAATAAATGCTTCGCCAAAACAGCCTGTGGCACGGTCGCCCAGCCACCCCTGGCGCTCGTCGCGTTGCGGACAGTCTGTTGGCATTCCCCGGTAATTACCACGAATACCCCAGTAGGCATTTTTGAATGTTTGATTGATGATCTCGTTTGAGGTCTTGAAATCTCCCGTTGTTTCCATTCTGTCATAGATTACCTTGCCTGAGAAGCTCGATAGATCGGGCCTTTCTTCAAGGCCGGTTATCTCTACGAAGCGGAAGCCGTGATAAACAAACGATGGCTCCCAGCTAAATGAGCCGTTTTCTCCGGGAATATACTTATCGGCTACTTTTGCACTGCGAATATTGGCGAGATATAGGGTGCTGTCAGGATTAAGCAGTTCGGCAAATCTGAAGGTTATGGGTTGATCTTTTTTTCCATATAGTTTTGTAATTTTTAGCCAGCCCACCATATTCTGTCCCATATCGAGAATAAATCTGCCGTCGTGAAGTTCGATCATACCGATGGGGCTGATCTCTTCCATTACCCGGATATTGGGGTTTGGTTGGGCGGTTAGTTTTCCTCCAGGATCTCCCATAATATCGACTGCTTCCCAGTTACTGTCATCAAATCCGGCTTTGTTCCATTGTGACATTTCCAGTCGTGCGTCATACTCCTCTCCATCGAATTCATTGTTAGCGATGATAGGCCCTTTAGAGGTTATTTTCCACGACTCGTCGCTCACAATAAGTTCAGATGTGCCATCGCTGTACTCTATCTCCAGCTGGGCCAGTAACCGGGGTAGGCCAAAAACCTGTGTATCCGATTGTCTCATCCCGAAATAGCGCCCGTTGCCCAGCTTCACGGCCAGCAGGTTCTCGTTTTTTTTCATTAGGGATGTTATATCGTATACGTTATAATACACCCGTTCAGGATACCATGATACTGTGGGAGCAAAAACATCTTCCGATACCCTTTTGCCGTTCAGGTAAGCTTCATAACTCCCGAGCCCTGAGACATAGAGCATAGCACGTCTTGCCTTTTTCCCGGCTGTGAAAAACTTGCGCAGGTATCGGGCGGCAAGCCGGGTACTTCCCTCTGCCGTTTCTCCCGGATTAGAGAGCCTATCCTCACCGATCCATTTTGCCTTCCACTCTGTTTTGTTTAGTATGCCCATACTCCAGTTATTGACGTCACTCCATCCTGTCTCACCATGATTGGTAGTCACTTTAACACGCCAGAAGTAGGCATAGCGGGATAAAAGCTTTTCGCCCTCGTAAGGAATAAGTACCGACAGGTCACTCTCTATGATGCCTGAATCCCATACCAAATTCTCCTCTTTGTTCAGATCATCTTCTGACCTGGCTGCCTGAATCCGGTAAGATTGCTGTACCAGATCGGGTATTGCCGAGGTGATCTGCCACGAAAAGCGGGGATTTGTTACTTCCACCCCTTCCGGGTTTTCCTGCATTTCAACTTTCAGGGAGACGACTTTCATTCGTGCTTCCTGACACCCTGCTATCAGAACTGTTAATATAAGTCCTATTAAAAAGTGAATGTTTTTCATCTGTTTTTATTTTTTCACACTATTCTTATATTGAGTATTACATGTTTTACATGCTGATTTTACAATATAGGTTGCCGAGAATGTGATGTTTGCATGTTTTGAAGGGTACCCGTGGCACGCAGGGTGTCGGAACAAGCCTTAAAACATCATCAGTCGGGCAGTTTAGTTTTAACCATGCTGTATGCGAGACCGACTTTCGGTTTAAGTTTAACCACAATGGAGACTAGTTTAGTTTTAACCATGCTGTATGCGAGACTTGAGTTGAGAATTTTTTATTGGTTCAATCATGCCAATCTCATTTTTTAATTTGAAAATTGATAACTCCCTGCTGGAATTTCAAACAAAATGTATCCCTTCTCTCTACCCACTTGCCTGGATAATCCTGAATTCTCCTCCACAGTCTTACCGGCTTCATGAGGAAACCAAACTGTAGCATTACAGTTGGGAGGAACGGTAACCCTTAACTCTAATTTTCCTTTTTCACGTTTCCATGACGACCTGATAAGTCCTGCCGGTGAGTCGAAATCGGCTTTTGCCCATGAAATTTGCGTTTCGGCAAGCCTGGGTATGCGGACTGTGAATTTTCGAAACCCAGGCGTTTCACTATCTTTTCCAATGCCTGCCACACCATCAATATACCATGCTCCGGGATATAAATAGGAGCTGTGAAGAAGCGAGTGCCCGGGAAGGTCCTTTTCCCACATCTCCCAGATGGTGGTTGCTCCGTTTTCGCGCATGAAACCCCAGCTTGGATAGGCCGTTTGAGAAGTCATAGCATAGATAAGATCGTCACGTCCCTCTTCGCGCAATACTTTGAATAGCATTGCTCCACCTGTGATACCTACATCAATATGTCCCTTTTGGTGGATCAGGATCTCTTTTTCCAGCCTTTCAATTACTTTAGGTCGAAGCCCGGCTGGCATTATATCACCGTATAGCGCTGCTGCAAGGCTTCTCATTGTCCTGTCGGAATAGTTGTGGTCATCTTTTTGGTAATATTTTTCGTGGAGTGTTTTACTTGCTATCTCCGCCTGTTGCCTCCACTTTTGTGCCTCGGCTGTTTTACCGGCCACCGCTGCAATCTGTGCTGCTGTTTTCAGATTATAGACCCAGTAGCAGTTGTTGAAAAACAGGTTCTCATCTGAATAATTATTCATTCCCTGGGCTGTTGCCTTAGGCCAGAGCCAATCCCCCAGAAAATCCCACTGTCCACCGTATCGTTTCAGCATATTATTTTCAACGTGGGTCTCCAAAAATGTAAGCCACCCCTTGATCATGTCAAAATTTTCTTCCAGGATATCTTTATCACCCTGATATTGGTACATAAACCAGGGTAGCGTAACCACTATTCCACCCCAGGCAGGACCGCCGCCTCCATGATAGGTGGGTGCTGTCTGAGGTAAGATCCCTCCACCCAGCATCCTGCCGCTTCCCTCTTGTTTGCGTGCCCAGTCCGGATTGTTCATATTGCCGACCATTGGTTCGGTGCCCTGCACATCCCGCCAATCCTCCAGCCATTTGTTGTAGAAAGCGCCCAGTCTGTAATTTAGCATGCCAGTTTCCGAGGTAGCGTGAGCATCGCCTCCGTAGCCAAATCGTTCACGTTGGGGGCAATCTACTATATATCCTCCGAGGGACAAGTTCTCAAAGGTCCATTTTACAGTGTTGTAAATCCAGTTTTGCAAGGTGTCTGAACATTCAAAGAAAGTTGTCCTGGCAAAGTTGGTGCGAACCATCCATCCCTTTATATCCTCCTTTCGGGGGGAAGATGTTGCTCCCACAATAGTAATCCACCTCCCAGACATATAATTGAAACGATTTTGAAATACACCCTCTCCCGATTCACCCATTACATAGGCACTGTGAAGATTGAATGTCATATCGTCCTGCTCCCTTTCGGAAAAAAGCATGCTGATGGTATCGCCAGGGTTCCCTTTCAGACGAATCCGTGTCCATCCGGCAAAATTCACTCCCATATCAACACGATAAGAACCATCGTTACGTGTTTCGATGCTGATCGGTTGAATCTCATCAAATAAAGCATTTGTTTCTACCCGTTGAGCCGATAATTTGAGAGCTGGAGTATAGATTGTAGCACTTTCCCATGTCCTATCATTGAGATTTCCGTAATTCCAATTATTCACCTCTTTATTTGCATCCCAGATTTCACCCCCATATCCTCCAACGCCAAATCCCCAATTACCTATTAGTTTATTAGGACTCGGGTGTGTTTTCCATGATTCGTCTGTAGCTATTCTTATGAGTTTTTGATTGTTTTTGCCGTAAATATCTGCCTGTGCAATAACAAGAGGCGCGCGGGGCTTATCAGGGGTAGCGTACGGAGCGAAAACGGACCAGGATGTTCCCAGCCATAGGGCAATTACGTTTTCCCCCCGTTTCAAAGCCGGGGCAATGTCGTAAGCAATGTATCGTGCACGCTGTGTGTGATCGGTAACTGCCGGCGCAAGCACATGGTCACCAATTTTCTGACCGTTCACATATACTTCATGGTATCCTACTGAAGCCACAAAGAGGGTGGCCCTATACGGTTTCTCATTTAAATAGAAAGTTTTACGGAACCATGGATCGTACATTTTATTCGATCCCTCAGCCGGGTTGTACACTTCGCCGGTGCCGATCCACTTTGCTGTCCACTCCCCCTGCAGGAACAAGCCGGTACTCCATTCGGCTGTCTTACTGTAGTTCGATTTATTTCCGTTTTCATCTTTTACCGACACCTTCCAGAAGTATCGGCGATCCGACTGCAACGGTTTGCCGTTGTATTTGACCAGCTGCATGGCATCCGACGGTACCCATCCCGAATCCCACATGTCGCCATTTTTTTTACTCAACGCTTCCCTGCTACTACATACAAGAATACGGTACGCCGATTGTTTTTGTCCGAACGATGCTTTATCGGTCGCAGTCAGTTTCCAGCTGAAACGAGGAGATTTTACATCCAAACCCTGAGGATTGTTTAAATACTCACAAGTGGGTTCAACAGGGAGAATACTCGATTTGTTTTTTGTAAAAGCCGAAAGATGTACAATAAGAAAGATGATTGATAAAAGAATTGTTTTTGTGTGCATATTTCTTGTTTTTACATTATTTTTTCAATATTCATCCAGTGAATACAACGGCCGAACCACTCCTCAAATTCGGGAATTTGAAGAAAACCATGGTCCCCTCGCGAATAAATATGTATTTCAACGGGAATTTCATTTTCGTATAATTTTTTGTAAAAAAATATGCTGTTTTTCACTGAGACTACTTTATCATCGTTTGTATGGATTAATATAGTTCCGGGAGTTTGTTTATTTACGTGCAATTCATTCGAAAAAAAATGGATCATCTCTTTTCCAGGATTAACACCAAGTAGTTGGTTGCGTGAACCCTCATGGGTTGTGCTGTCACTAAAACTGATTACTGGGTTGATGAGTATCATGAAGCTTGGACGAAGTGTTGTGTTTTGTTTGTTTTGAACCAAAACCGAATCGTAGTGTACTCCAAGTGATGCCGCCAAATGCCCTCCGGCTGAAAATCCCATGATACCTGTTTTATCGGGATCGATGTTCCATTTTTCTGCATTCTCACGTATCAGCTGAATAGCACGTTGCGCATCTTTGAGAGGTGTAATCATTTTGTCTTTGACAATTCTGCTATCCGGCAACCTGTATTTTAAAACGAAAGCAGTTATTCCACATCTGTTAAATGCTTCGGCTACTTTGTATCCTTCACGCTCCATTAGCAAGGTGTGATATCCACCTCCGGGACAGATAATTACTGCACTTTTAGATTTTTGATTTTTAGGAGTGAAAACTGCGATTGAAGGATTTGTCACCCTACTGACTAATAATCCAAAGATACTATCTTGAGTTTGTTCCTCGCTTATCTGTTCTTCCACTCTGTTATATAGTAAAATCTCTTTTTTATCCTGGCCTTTTAGCGGATATAAATTTTCAAGAAACGTCATCAATAGTAAAACAAAGATGTATGTTGATCTGATATTCATTTTTTCTAAAAAAAATTGTTATCTTTCAGTATAGAAATACTGTAAGTTACAAAGAAATAAAAAGTTTGGGTTTCAACAGCCAACAAAATGGCATAAAAACTATTTAAAATGATATAAATTGAGCTGTGGATGTTAAAAAGAGGCTGTCTCAAAATAAATCATGAGACAGCCTCTTTTAAATTTAAAAATAGAGTTTGATCACAAAATGAGGGAATGTTTCTTCCCTTTTTCTTTTTTCAGGGATCCGTTATCAATTACTCATTTCAATCACATTGACAGAACTGTTATTATCAATCCTTGTCTTGTATCCTGCAGGCGTTTTTAAAAGATAGTGGATATTATCTCCCTTGCGTTTCCATTCCAGACTTATTACTTTATCTTCAACAGGAATGGAGCCACTACAGTATTCCAGGTTGATATCGGAAAAACTGATGATAATCTCTTTGTTCAGGTAGTCAATATTGCTTATACCCAACATATCCCGATACAGAACATGGGCGATATATGAAGCGAAACCGTGATTACAGCTGGCCTGGTTATGCACATTCTCCCACAAAGTTCCGGTTCTCTCAGCCATATAGTAGAAATAATCTTCAATCTCGGATAGTAATTGTGGTTGCAACTTGTATCTTGAAAGTATATCCATACGAAGATAGTTTCCGATAAATGCATTTGCAACTGCCACATTTGAAAAAGTAGTTGTTTCATCTCTGTCAGGCCCGAAAACGGTTGCAATCTTTTTCCAAAGATCGGGATGTGACTCAGGTGTTGCAATGTTAAAGAAGAATGCGTAATATTGACATACTTCCGTGATCTGATCTGTCACCTTTAATATCCCATTTTCTCTTACTGCGTTATCAACAAAAAACTCTCCGTTGAAAGACTGTTTTTGAATCTGACGTTGTATATTCTCTGATTTTTTTTGCCACTCCTTATTTCCATAAAGATTAGCCGCACTAGCCAGGGCGGCACTATAGAGCATATTTGTGGGGTAGTTCACATCCTGTACCAGGCTGTTGGCTTTGGACCATTCCACGAAGATCCAGCTTTCCAGCTTTTCCAGCAACCCGTCCTCATTTTCGAATTTTTCGAAATACCCCAGCAGGTCGGTGATCCGCGTTCTCAGGTCTGACACAAGCTGCCTGTCACCTCCGCGCCGGGCATAATCATCGACTTGAATTATAAACCAGAGCGACCAGTTGGGAATGAATACCCCGTCGTTATGATCGGCAGGATAACACATGGGGATCATACCCTCAGGCAGGAATTCAAATTTCTCAGGCAGTGCGTAGTTCTCGTAAAAATTATGGGCCACTTTTGAATACCCGGTGAATTCTTTCTCCATGATCGCAGAGAAATAGCTGTCACAGAGCCAGCCGGCACGCTCCCGTGAGGGGCAATCCATAAAAATATCCAGGGCATTTTGCCGGTAGGTCTGTTTGGCCGCATCGTAAATCCGGTTCAATTTCTCGTTGCTGCAGGAGAAGGAGGCATCGGTACGGTCGGGAGATGCAAACTCCCTAAGGTAAACATCTTCCAATCGGCAGGCACCCTCTGTAACCATGACCTTTAAAAACTTAAATGTATAAGGGTCAAATGTTTCAATGGTGTACGCTCCGGGTTGAAGTTCATAAACTACCTGGTTGTTGACGTCAGCCATCCTTTTTTTACTGTTTACATCATTATCTGTTAGCATCTCATCGAAATGAAACCATATCTCTGTGGGCTCGGTACAACGTATCCGGGCTCCGATAAATCCGGTCTGGTTGATGCCGAAGTCGAGTATCGCAAATTCGTTAATACTTAGTTCAACGCTTGTGGAAGCATCATATGGAGTGTTCAGTTGATTTTTTGTTGTTGTCTGTAGCTCCTGAATACGTTGTGAAGGCATAACCTCCAGTTCTGTTTCAGCATAACCTTTGAATTGTTCGCCGATGTTTACCAGCGACCGGTCTTTGTAGTACTGAGCGGGAGTTTTTCTGGTAAAAGTACCCTTGGAAAATAGATGTACCGGTTTTAGCACAGTAAAGTCGGCTTGATCCACCCGTCTCGGTAACAGTTTTATCGGAGGAAATTGAACCAATTTAACCCTGCTAATTTCACAATTTTTATCTGCCCTCCACCGGTCGTATCCTTCTTCTAACCGGTAATACTCGGTAAAAGGACGTTGAAAGCTGTATCGTTCCACTTTCTGCAGCCGTTCCCTGATTTCGGTTGCTTCAAAATTACCGCCTTCACCAGTATGCAGCACCACATTACCGTCCACCTCTGCTTCAGCTTGCAGGAAAGAAGGCTGGTCGGTGGTGTAATAGCTATTCACGTTGTAACCGGCCACCTCAATAGCCACGATATTCTCTCCTTCTTGCATACGATCGGAGAGGTTATACCTATCAACCCGGAAATAACCGTGACCGGCGCGCGCCGGCCCTGAACCTACATACTCTCCGTTTAGATAGACCCGGTAAACGGTAGATGCAGCGATAAGCAAGTTTGCCTCTGCTTTGGGAGTGGCGGTAAAAATACCCCGGAAACCCAGTGTGAGGTTCATCTCTTTCTCCCTTCCTTCAGCCCATACAGGTGCTGATTGGTTCATCAGCAGATCACTTTCATTTTTTGAAGTTTGCCTGTTTTTGCAACTTTGTAAAGAAAGTGACAGAATGAAGGTGATAGAAAACAAGAGGATATAACCAATGATTTTTCCGCTTGGCCCGGATTTTGCTTTTCTGTTCATAGCGATATGTTTGTTGATATTAAAAATTATTTGATATGAGATCGTTCATCATCTTTATTATCTTGAATAAAAGAATGCTGCTTACTCAGCTTTTGCATCTATTTTGGCAGTATCTATATATCTCATATTTAGCTGTATGAGATAGTAATTAATGCATACGAAAGTTGGAATTATCATAAAAATATTTTTTAAATCTCAAGTAGCTGATTTGTGCCCAATTGATTTATAGTTTTTATCAAACAGATCATGTAGATCCAACATATGGCAAGAATTGAAATTGCGGAAAACTGGTTCCCGAAAAAGTCTGAAACGATACCCAGCAGGGGGGTAATAATTGCCCCGCCCGATACCCCTACAATCAGCAACGAAGAGATTTCGTCTGCTCTTTCAGGCAGAAGCTTCATCGATAGTGCAAAGATAATAGAAAAAAGATTGGCATAGCCTATTCCAAAAACAACCAGAGCGGCCATTATTCCGGAAACTGAGTTGAAAACCAAAATTCCTATAAATCCCAGAAAAGCTATTATTACACTATACTTGAAAAAAGTGCGCTCCGAATGCTTCATCAACAACAGGCCACCTGTAAAAGCCCCTATTGTACGCACCAGGAAATAGACACTGTTTCCCAAGATTGCTTTATGAAGGGGTATGCCGGTTTTTTCTATCAGATATTTAGGGAGTGTGGTATTTAATCCGACATCTACCCCTACCAGCACCACTATCCCGATAAAAAAGGCCAATAACTTTTTATTCTTTAAAAGAGATAATGTTTTCAGGAAGGAGAGTTGTTCCTTCGTTTTTCTTTTCCCCTCATCGATGGATGTGGTCCATAGCCATATTGCGGTGATGAGTGTTACCATTGCATAGGCAGGAAAAATATATTTCCATTCGAAGAATGCAGATGCAAGCCAGGAGACAATAATTGGTCCCGAAAGAGAGGATATTGCCTTGATAAACTGTCCCAATGTCAGGGCCCCGGTAACTTTCTCTTTTGAAACAACATTTGTAACCAAAGGGTTTAAAGCTACCTGAATCATGGTGTTCCCTATTCCAATCAGCCCGAAGGCAATTAGTACAGTTGTAAAACTATATGATATAACAGGAATTAGTAAGCCTGCAAAAGTAAAAGCAAAACTGATCTGGACCGTTTTTTTCCGTCCAATTCGGCACATTAAATGGCCTGTTGGGATAGATAACACAAAAAACCAGAAAAAACATGAAAAAGAGATTAAATTCACCAGGGAATCTGTGAGAGCCAGGTCGCTTTTCACATAATTAATGGCAATCCCTATTAAATCGACAAATCCCATGATGAAAAAGCCGGACATTACCGGTAACAGTTTCCTCATAGAAAGATTAGTGCCGGTCTCCTGATTATTAAAAGTGTTCATCTGATTTAATATATTTATCTGTTATTTAAATAATATTCAATTGATTGTATAAGAATATGAATCACCTTGATGTGTATTTCCTGAATTCTGTCAGAGAATTCGGAAAGGGGGGTGCAGATGGCAATATCTGATTTTACACTAAGTGCATTGTCACTCTCGCAGGTAAGCCCAACAACAATCATGTCTTTTTTTCTTGCAGCATCGGCTGCCTGAATAATGTTTTTGGAGTTTCCGCTGGTGCTGATGGCAAGAAGCACATCACCATTCCGACCGACACCTTCAACATATCTGGAGTAAATATCATCAAATGAGAAATCGTTCCCTACACAAGTAATATAAGCCGGATCATTGATCGCAATTGCCGGAAGTGACACTCTCTCTCTTCTGTATTTTCCTGTCAATTCTTCTGCGAAATGGGTTGCATCACACAATGAGCCGCCATTCCCGCAACTGATGATTTTATTCCCTTTTTTTAAAGCAGAAGCCATTGCCGATGCTGCACGTTTAATGGAGTCTATTGTGTTGGGGCGACTGATGAAGGCCTGCAGCATAACAAGCGATTCATCGAGGCTATTTCTGATCATTTTTTTCTGGTTTTTTGGGTTGTATATCTGACGCTATTGATACGGCTGCGTAATCGCCAATATTCTCTCCTAGTTCAGCCGGTTTAATCCGGCATACTTTGCGGGACAGGTATAAAGCCTCTTTCGCAATCACTTTCTCCATGACTGGTAAGAAAAGAGACACGTTTCTGGCATAGATACTCCCCAGAACAATACAATCTGGATTAAGAATATCGATCAGTATGGAAAGTCCCCTTCCTAAATAGACAGCTGAGATCTCCATTATTTCCAATGCCAGCGGGTCGCCTTTTTGTGCCTGTTCGGCGACCATCTTGGCTGAAACCCTGTCTATTTCGCCACGGGGGCACCATTGTACGGATCTGCCCATTTGATATTTTTCCAACAGTGCCATTTTTGCAAGTTGGGCAATTCCACCTCCACTTGCAAATCCTTCGAAGGAGCCTGCTTTCCCATAACCGACAGGTCCGAAGTCCGATAACCGGATATGTCCCACTTCGCCAGCATTGTCATTTGTTCCGCTGTATAGCTGGCCGTTAAGGATTATTCCGGCCCCCAATCCGGTGCCGAAAGTTAGAAATATCATATTCTTTGTACCTCTGCCTGCCCCAAATTGCCATTCAGCAAGTGCCGAGGCGTTGGCATCGTTTTGTATCGCGCAAGGGATCCCAAATTGTTCTGAGATCATTTTTACGAGGTGAATATTTTCCCATCCCGGTAAATTGGGAGGAGACATGATGATACCCTCTTCGCTGTTCAGCGGACCGCCGCAGCTGATGCCTATGGCGTGGGTATTATGTTGTCCCAGATTATTTTCTCTCATTATATCTTGCAGATGCAGAAAAATATTGTCGAGTGTTTTATCAACTGTAGATGTTTGAAAAGCTTTTTTCCCGGCAATATGAATATTTCCTGAAGATTCCTTTGCGTAAATAACCGCTGTTTTGGTGCCTCCAATATCTATTCCCAATAAATTTTTTTCCATTTCCGAATTACTGAATCATTTGTCCTGTTAATTTTTCCCGAATTTTGCAGGTCGCCCCAGAATCTGTCCCTTCCCGGCAATAGTGTCTTGTGAAAGACAGGTGGGAGAGATCAATGTTACGGCATGCCCCCCTAAGGTTTTGCCGAATTTATTGCATCGGAAGAGCAGGGGGGAGATCAATGTCCCGACATGCCAAGGCTATTACAAGCCTTTTCTTTTGTATCCGTCATATCAAATTCAAGCGTTCCTCCGTTTTGGATTTCTTCATAGGTTATTTTAAAAGAGTTCAGCGGTTTCCCGTTTAATGTCACCGACCGGACATACTTGTTGCTGTCGGACAGATTTTTAGCTTTCATCATGAACGTTTTCTGATTTGGCAGAAGAAGTGTGATCTCATGAAATTGCGGAGCCCCGATTAGATATTCTCCTGAAGCCGGATCGACCGGGTAAAAGCCGATAGCAGAAAAGATATACCAGGCCGACATCTGTCCGCAGTCATCGTTCCCGCTTAGCCCTTCGCGTGTGGGAAGATAAAACCTGTCAAACACCTGCCGTATAATTTCCTGTGTTTTATAAGGATGTCCGGTATAATTGTAAAGATAGGCAATATGGTGGCTGGGCTCATTCCCATGCGCATACTGGCCTATCATGCCTGTTACATCATCGTGGAACCCTCCTCCAAGTGAGCGTATATCTAAAAAGAAAAGCGAATCGAGTTTTTTCTCAAAATATTCTTTGCTTCCCATCAGGTGTAACAGTGCCGGAATATCGTGTTGAATATGCCAGGTGTACTGCCATGCATTTCCTTCTGTATAATCACCTCCACTGGTTGAAGCATGTGATAATAAAAAAGAATCGAAAGGAGTACGCCACTCCCCGTTTGAATCTTTTCCCCTCATAAATTTTGTGGAAGGGTCAAAAAGGTTTTTAAAGTTATCTGAACGTTTTTTGAAAAAAGCCTCTTTTTCGTGGTCATTGACTAATGCGGCCATCAAAGCAGCACAATAATCATCGTAACAATGCTCCAATGTTCGCGATACCGATTCTACCGGCAACAGGTCGAAAGGGTAATAGCCATATTTGTCATACATCTCCCAGTCGGATTTCGGATGAGGGGTGGTAAGCGACTGAAAAATGGCTTCTGCCGCAAGCTCTCTGTTTTCAGTAATGGTATTTTTCAGATATGCCTCGGCTACCACTGGTACTGCGTGATTTCCAATCATGCACCACGTTTCGTTCTGACCATATTCGTTGGTACATAAAACGCCCCTCTGGCGATATAGATCGAGCATCGACTGTACAAATCCGGCATTCTTGTCCGGATACATCAGCAGATAGAAAGGATGGGTTGCACGATATGTATCCCACAGGGAGAAGTTGGTATAACGTTCCTCACCGACCTCCATTAGTGTGCCGTCCGGTAGCCGGTAGCTTCCGTCCGTGTCAGTTATGATATTGGGCATCAACAAGGTATGGTACAGTGCGGTATAGAACGAAATTTTCTGTCCTTCATCCCGTGGAACCACTTTGATTCTGTGAAGATAGCTGTTCCAAATATCAGATGCTTCCGCTCTTACTCTCTCAAAATCCCATCCTGTCATTTCTTTCTCCATATTTCTTTCGGCACCATCGGTACTTACCGTAGACAGCGAAACCTTTACCATGAGCTTAGAGTCTTCCTCCGTGTCGAAACGAAGGAAAAATTTTACGTTTTCCCCCTCTGCCTGTTTCTTTTCAGAGATTATACCATCTGTAAAGGTGAAAACCTCCTTAACCGGTTTTGAAAAAACCGCATAAAAATACCAGGTATGATCGGAAACAAATCCGGTCGATCTCCTTTTTCCGATGACCGTTGTATCATTCAGCAAACGTAGAGATGATTCAACAGTCCGGTCATTGATCCCATGCTCCATGTCAATCACTAAAGCGGCCTTTTTCGAGGCAGGGTAGGTGTATCTATGGAACCCTGATCTCTCTGTTGCCGTTAACTCCACCTTGATCTGATGATCCTCCAAGAACACTTTGTAATAGCCGGGATTAGCCTCCTCGGAATCATGTGAAAAGGCAGAGCGATAACCGGTTGACGGGTCCTCTTTTTCACCTCGCGAAAAGGTCACATCCCCTGTTACCGGCATCAACATGATGTCCCCCATATCGGGACAGCCTGTACCGCTCAGATGGGTGTGAGAAAAACCGATGATGGATGAATCGCCTGCATAGTATCCTGAGCAATGCTCCCATTGGTCGGTTCCCGTATCCGGCCCCACCTGCACCATCCCAAAAGGCATTTGGGCAGCGGGGTGAGTATGTCCCACATATGATGTCCCGATAAACGGATTGGCATATTGTGTTAAATCGGTCTTTGTGTTGTGTGAACCCTGTTGTGAACAGGAGATGCACAACAGTATCAACGTAAAGGTAAGGATAGACTGTTTCATATGAAATTAATTTACATTAGGATAAGTCCACTGGATAGAATAGTCCATAGGCATCTTGCTGATGAGTAACAGGTTAAGCGGGACTCTTACAGCGTTAATTCTGTATCATTCCAGTTTGTTGCCCAGAGATATACGACCGTTCAGATCAATCAGTTCATAAATGACGGCACGCTCCATATCGCCCGAGTTGGGAGAATGGAAAGCTATCCGCAGTACACCTTCAAGATCTTCAAATATCATTGCATGTCCACCGCTGAAATTGTTAAGTGTCTCCTCTTCGTGTACCCACGGGCCTTCTATCTTTCCTGACTGGGAGCGTGCCACGCCGATGGCATAGTGATTATTTTTGCTTGTCCCCGACCAAATCATCAGTAAATCATTGTTTTTGGCCCTGTAAAGGAAAGGAGCGTCAGTTACATATGCACCTTCGGCGTTGATCGCTTTTGTCCAGGGCGCTTCACTGGCCGAAAAGAGGGTGATGGGATCCCCGGTGGTCGCGGTGAGATCTTTTGTTACTTTTTGTGCCAGGATACGCCCATCGGTCACCTGTAACCATTCGTGGCAATATACGATCCATGGCTGCCCCTCTTCATCGACCCATAAAGCAGCATCAAGAGCCATCTTGTCTATAGGTGTAATCGGTCCATTGACGAGGGGGATAAAATTTTTATCGGGTGTAGCGGATGTCAACACCGATGTACCCCGATGTCCTTCCCTGTTGCTGAAAGTGACAAACAGATAGTACTTTCCGTTATATTCATATTCGTCAGGTGCCCAATAATCTTTTACACCCCAAAAATTAGCGGAAGCGGTAAAGCTGTAACCCTCATTTTTCCAGTTTATTAGATCTTTGCTCGACAGGCATTGCAGATTTTTATATGTATATGGATTATAGTGGAGGAAGTAGGTCTTTGTTTTGTGATCTACAAAGATAAAAGGGTCTCTTATTTTTATGGAGTTTAATTTGACAGGGTATTCTTTATTATCTTCATCCTTCTGATTTTCCTGAGGGTTATTCTCATCATTGCACCCAGTACAGGAGAAAATTAATCCCGATAACAGGATGAAAACGAATAAAATGCTGTTGTGTCTGAAATTCATACTATTAAAATTATTCATATAATGTTATTTTACCTATTTTGTAGCGTTTTTTTCCGTCATCATTGTGATAGGGCAGTTCCAGTTCTGGGGTTCCGTCGAGTTTACCTACCGAGATATAGACATCATATACACCCGGCTTACAGGTCCTGAAAAATGGCCCTTTCGGATCATCCATCTGTTTGGCAACAATAAATCCGGAAGTGATTTTGCAGACAGGGGCCTTGCCTTCTTCTGCAGGGGGCATTGATTTTACATTAAAATCAGATTCAACCATAACCGATACAATACCCCCTTTATCGTCTTTTAATGTTAAGCATGGATAGCCGCCAGGGTAACAGGGTGCTACTCCTTTGTTTTGCCAGTTCCATTGCAACAGGAACAGTTCATTTTTTTTAATTTTTTTTGGATAAGCAATCGACTGTGCATGAATGCGATATCCCATTCGCCTGTTGATTTTATCAATTACATCACGGTTTTCTTCAAGAAGAAGCCTTGGCCATGTATGTATCGACATATAAGAAGCATGGTAATCTTCAATAGACTGCAGAAGCAGGTCTTTATTCCAGCTACCTCTCTTTTTTGACCCTTCGTAATGTTCGTGCTCCAGGATCACTGGCATTGTTGGCCAGAAAAGCTGGGCCATTTCACTGTGAAACCACTGTCTTGGAGCTTTTTGCACTAAAATACTGTCGTCACGCATCGTTACTCCTCTTGAAAAGGCATAATCAGAGATAGCGAAACGGCTGCCCGGTTCAGAGTCCCCCACAAAATCATCGGAGATACACAATCTGGTTTTTTTAAAGTGCTTGCAATAGATATCGATAATCTTTTTTTTGGTTTCGATATCCCATGTTTTACCATGCACCGGCGAGGTGATGACTGTATGGCCTTCTCCCCACATGCCAAAATGGCCGATATCGACAAATGCGATATTGGGATTGCCGTCGTAGCGTTCGGCCATCACCCGTACAAATTCATCTACCTTCTCGAGAAAAACAGGATCGGAATAGTCCGGCTCAAAGTAATCGTATGCACGATACTTTTTTGCTCCGGCATCGAAGACATATTGGGGGGTAGCCTGAGTCATCCAGTTTTCCGTAGCCGTAATGCGTATAGCCACCTTCTTACCCTTATCTGTCCAGCGTTGTGCAGGTGTATCCAGAATCTCCCAGGTGTATCTGTCTTCTTCGGGTTGAACAGCTACCCAGGGCACCCGGAGATAAACAGTACTGACGCCGGGGAAGTCATCCAATGTATCCCATGCCTCCAGTTTTGATCCGTAGTTAGCCAAGACATTGGAGTAGAAATGCATGGTCCAACCCATATCCGGATTGATTAATGCACCTCCATGATCTTTCGGATAAACGGTGTGCATCTCCCTGGTTTTGAGTAGGTCCTGAGCCATCACCTGACTGTTGAAAGAGAGCACGAAAAGTAAAAATGAAATAATTAGTAAGTCGTTTTTATATTGTGCAGTATTTGTCATATTCAATCAATTAAACAATATTGTACGGGTTGATTAGCACTCCCGGAACCGGAGTATAACTCTCTTCCGGAACAGCTTACAGAGAGGCTAAAACGAGGTTACTTATCGCTTCTGAATGAGCCGGCGGGTAAGCCATAGGCATTATACAGGGATCCTTTCACATAGTTTCGAAACCCATATCTGACATACCGTGGCCTTTCAACCTCTATTGAAGAGACTTCAATCTTATTCCAAAAATTGGTAACTACAGCTTTTGCCGGGAAGAATTTTTTATCTTCTCCTGCTACTTCAAAGCCTTCCAGCTCTACAAACATAGGGTAGAGCCCGTGTTCTGCATTTTTGAAGCTCACTATCAGTTTATCTTCCTTTATTTCAATATCACTCATGACAGGTCCGTCGCAAGGGATATTTTCATAATTGTAGGCTTTGTTTAAAGCCTGGTAAGCTAAACGTTTGCCAACTATTTCTTTTTTGGCAGGATGTATGCACTGTAACTCGCCTGCATCAAGTGTCACTGCCATGCCTGTATTGGGTACTGCATCAAGACACTTCATTTGCGCTTCCCGCAAGTAAGCACTCTCTCTCTTCATGGGATCATCATACTGGAAGGGTGCGATCTGAACAAAGTAGAAAGGTAGTTCTTCACCCCCGCCAAAAAGATCTCTCCATTCTGATACAAGATCTGTAAAGAGAGATGTATAGTGTTGATAGACAGGGATATTGCTCTCGCCTTGATACCATATAAAACCCTTTACAGAGTAATTCACAACAGGCAACAGCATGCCATTGTAGAGCAGTGTCGGAATTTGTTGAGGCACTTGTGGATGGATCTCAATATTGGAGAGGTCAATATGGTCGTACTTTTTTAAATTTTCTTTACTCATCCATGTTTCTATTGATGAGCCTCCCCAGCTGAAATGCACAATCCCGATCGGAATTTTCAGTACATCCTGTAATGTTTTTGCAAAAAAATATCCAATAGCGCTAAAATCACCGGTAGTTGATACCGATGCCTGTTCCCACTGTCCGGCAACATCCTCCTGAGGTGTGAGCGCAGGAGTTTGTTTTGCAGTATACATATGTATAGAGGGGTAGCTTTGTGATTCGATAATTGCATCGATAGAGTTTTCCACCGGCTGGCCGGTGAAGCCTTTAACAGGCATCTCCGTGTTCGATTGTCCTGAACAGATCCATACATCTCCCAGAAAGATGTTTTGCAATACTTTCTTTTCTTTCTTCGACTCGATGGTCATGTTGTAGGGACCACCGGCTTCGGTGGTCTCTACAAACAATTCCCATTTTCCTTCTTTGTCGACTGATACTTTATACTCTTTCCCATTCCAGCCGGTTGTAATCTTTAATAAGCTGCCGGTGTCTGTTTTGCCCCATATACGGGCCTGGGAATTACGTTGAAGCACCATATTGTCACTGATTATCGATGGCAGGTGTATATCAGCGTAAATAAATGATAGTGAGCCTGTAATCAATAAAACCAAAAGGATTGTCTTTTTCATTTTTATACGTTTTTTTATTCAATTAGTTCCATCCGGGATTTTGAAAATCTATACCAGTCAGATTTTTCAGCCTGATCACCTCATCGCCAGGTATAGGAAACACCAAATGGCGTTCGTTGTTGGCTACCCGTTCATTATCAACTACAAAGCGGGTATATACCGGTTTCTGGTTGACCATTTCACACGACATGCCTGTTACTACACGATCGGTTTTGTCCAGGATATTCCAACGTCGAACATCGAAGAAGCGGTGCTCTTCAAAAGCCAGTTCAACACGTCGTTCGTTACGGACACGCTCCCTGAACTCATCTTTGCTGATACCCAGGGGAATTGCCTTCATATTCACACGGCTTCTTACCTGGTTGACCAGGTTTATTGCTTCTACAGGAGCTGTGCCTGATGCAGATGCTTCATTTATTGCCTCTGCTGCATTTAAGTAGAGTTCAGCTAAACGAAATAGTTTAAAATAACCATCTTTATTTGTATTCTTGTTTGAATCAAAATGCGAATATTTTCTTAGATAGTAACCTGTTCGAGTGTGCATTGAACTGTTTGATTTCAATTCGCAATTACCTCCCGGATATGTCCATACGAAGCTGTTGGGATTGTTCAGATTAAATCGTGAACCATTATAGTAGATAGAAGCCTTCAGACGAGGGTCTCTGTTTTCGTACGGTTTGCCTTCATCATATAGGGTCGCTTCGGGATTGATGATGGGGTGTAAATGATCCTCATCGGAATATC
This sequence comes from Proteiniphilum sp. UBA5463, assembly GCF_002427225.1. Classification (NCBI taxonomy): domain Bacteria; kingdom Pseudomonadati; phylum Bacteroidota; class Bacteroidia; order Bacteroidales; family Dysgonomonadaceae; genus Proteiniphilum; species Proteiniphilum sp. UBA5463. Next base: position 107,223 of record NZ_DIQL01000040.1, read on the forward strand.
CTAAGATTGGACGTACACCGTCAATTGTTTCGTAAGAGTCAATCAACTCCTGAGAAGGGCTGATCCCTGCTTTTTCCATTCCGTTCACGACTGGCAAACCGTGGTATTTGAAAATCTGCAAGCGTCCGCCGGTCTGGTATATCGTCTCTCTGTCACTTCCGCCGTTCACTTCCATGGGAGTATAAAAGTACACGTCGTATGCTGAGTGTCCGAACTGTGCTCCGGGGTAGCTGCGGAACAGTGAATAGCCTTTTGAAGTACATGCATTCAACGACTCTTTGGTTATCCTGGCTGCATCTTCCCAGGTAATGGTACCGTCGTTCCATTTTGGGCTGGCTGCATATAGAGCTGCCTGCGAGCGGACAGCGTGAACAACAGCTTTGGAGAGGCGGCCTCTGTCGTTTTCAACATTACCCGGGCGCCAGGTCAATTCCTGGTCGGATGCTTTAAGTGCTTCATTGCAATCACTGATGATCTGTTTAGCACATTCGGCAAACGAATTTTTCTTCAGCACTGAATAGTCAAACTCCTTGGATGAAGGTTCCAGAATAATTGGAACCCCGCCTTGCCTTTTGATCAATTGAAGATAGTAGAAAGCTCTTAAAGCATACGCCTGGGCTCTCCAGCTGTTACGGTCTATTGTGCTGCTTATGACCGCATCATCGATATTGCTTAAAAACACGTTGCAGTAATTGATTGCTGTCCAGTAATGATTCCATGTTACATAGCCGTTTTCAATAGGATTGTAATACGGGGTCAACTGGCCTGTAAACCATTTTGAAGCGCTGCCGTGAAGCACATCGTTAGTGTCATAACTCTCATCGCTAAATGCTGCCAATAAAGTAGCTCCCGGGTACTCGGTACCATAAGGCCGTATATATGCATAACAACGGTTCAGATAAGCAGCTGTTTTCTTATCGTTCTGGAAGATCTCTTCAAAAGATATTCTCCCATCTTCAAATCGTTCGATATCTACGCATGATGAAGCACCAAACAACAGACATCCGGATAGTAATATAGTTGTAATTTTAGATCTCATACTATTTAATTTTAGAATACAATATTTAACCCAAGATTATACGTTCTGTAATGAGGATAGTTATTCAACGTAACTGATTCGGGATCCAGATCCTTGAACTTACGATCATTGATTGTAAGCAGGTTGGTACCGTTCAAATAGAATCGAATCTTATCGGTATGTAGTTTCTGGCAAAAGTCTGCCGGCAATGTGTATCCTAATTCAAGATTTTTTAATCTGAAATAGTTATTGCTAAGGATAAAGAAGCTGTTTGCCTGTGTACTCGAACTTTGCTTGGTAGATAATGCAGGGTAAGAGATTTTGTCGCCATTGGCATATGCTTCAGGCGTCCATGCATTTTTGTGATGGCCGAAGTAGGTGCCGTTCCCGTAGAATTCGTATATACCCATGCCATTGAAGTAATTGCTTGAGTGCGATACACCTTGCATCAGTGCATACAGATCGAAGCTTTTATACGCAACGCCTAAATTAAAAGAGTAGGATATTTCGGGCAGCGTATTGTATTTGACAGGTGCCAAATCCTGGTTGTTGATCACTCCGTCGTTGTTCAGGTCCTTGTATATGAAATCTCCCACACGAGGTTGTACTCCATCATAGACTAAGCCACTGTTTTTTATCTCCTCTTTAGAGTTGAAAAAACCGTTACCGTTCGAATAATCGATCAGATAGCCAAATTGTTGACCTATTGCATATCCTGTGCTGCGGAACGGATAAGCAAAGTTGCTTTCTGTTCTGTCTACTTCGTGTGCTTCGAGGACTTTGTTGCGGTTAAAGGCAAGTGCACTACCGGCTGTAATATGAAGCTCCTGGTTGATATCTTTGTCGTAAAGAAGTTCCAGTTCAAAACCTTTATTCTGCACTTTCCCCGCATTTTCATACGGCAGGCGGTCCGTTGCGATACCATGTAATGCCGGAAGCAGATTATCCTTGATAAGTATATGGTCTGTTCTGTGCAGATAGTAATCGAAATTTACTGTTAACGAATTAAACAATCCTAACGATAAACCATAGTTTTGTTGTCTCGAATCTTCCCATTGCAGGAGAGGGTTACCTCTTAATCCTTCATGTATTAATGCTCCCGAATATAAGCTTTGGATATATCCGCCGCTGCCCAGGCGTATATCATCTTCATACATATAACGTCCGCCCGGTATTTGATCATTCCCTACCTTGCCATATGAAGCCTTCACCTTCAAGTAAGTCAGCCAGTCGCCGTATTTATCTTTTATAAATTCCTCATTCGACAAAACCCAGGCTGCCGAGAGAGTAGGGAAGAAGCCAAAACGGTTGTCGCGTTTGAATTGATCTGAACTCATCAAGCTTCCATCAAACTGTACAAAATAACGATTGTCATACCCATACTTGCCGTGAAGGCTGAACGCAAGATAATCGTAAGGCAGAAACTGATCACCGCCACCTTCTCTTATTACATTTTGTGCAAAATAGTTTGCGAAGGCATCGATCTTATGTACTGTATTGAAGGTACGTTCGTAATTCAAAAATCCGTTGAAATTCAAAAAATAACGGTAGTTTGAACCTTTGTTTAAAGTGAGTTCCGAATCTATCCATGTGCCATAAGGGATAAATTCCAGTTCATTTGGTTTATCTTCGTTTCTTATGTATCGTGCATAAGTTTGATTACCGAAAATACCGCTTTGTTGCCTGGACTCGTATCCTACAGTACCATTAAGAGACAAACCTTTTGTAATGAAATCCAATCCCCAGCGTAAACCCAGGGCAACGTTGATATTGGTCTCTGTAAATCTTTGATAGCCGCTGCGGTTAAGGCTCCCATAAACTGAATTGGTATTCCAAGGGGAGACAATCACCCCGTTATCGGTTGTTACAGGCCCATACTCTGTTGCCGGTGTTTTGAAAATGCCGTCGAAAATAGTGCTTGTGCCTACTGGAGGATTATTGGTCCTTTTAACAATCACCATCTGGTTAAGGAATGCATCGAGGTTGGGCAAGAGGTTAATATCAAGGTTTGTCCTTTCGTTGAACCTTTTCATATATTTTGAAGGATCGGAATTGTCGGTCCCTTCAATGTTGAAGAGGCTGTTCTGATCGATATATCCTGCATTGATGAAATATCTGATACGATCGCTACCTCCGGTGATATTCATATTATGACGATGCATAAATGCGGAGCTTTTCAGATACTTGCCATACCAGTTGTTGTCAGGGAAAAGGTCCCTGTTTTCACCACTTCTGTATGATTCGATTTCTGCATCACTGTATTCAATAGGAAGATTGTCATTTTTTAATGCCTGGTTCCTCAATTCAGCATACTCCCAGCTATGAAGAGGTTTTGCCTTAACAGTAGGTTGCTGAATGGAGAAATCAGATGAATAGGAGACTTGCGGCTTACCATATACTCCTCTTTTGGTAGTAATGATGATAGCGCCCGAGCTGGCCTGGAATCCGTAAAGGGCGGTTGCGGCCGCATCCTTTAAAACGGTGATGGATTCAACTGTTTTGGGATCTATCATATTCAAATCAATAGTGGGAGACACGATGCCATCAATCACAAATACGGGACTATTTCCACTCATGGTATTTCTACCTCTGATAAAAAGTGCAGCTCCATCGCTGTTTGGTTCGCTTCCACCTTGTAATACCGTTAATCCAGCCAGTTTCCCTGTTAAAGAACCGGTAAATCCGCTTGAAGGATACTTTTCAAGCTCTTCGCCGCTGACAGTAGAAAATGAACCGGTAATCTCAGCTCTTTTTTCATTTTTCATCATAGCCAGAGGAATCATTTTATCCCGGCTATGTGCATCTTTTTGTAACTTAACCGTAACATTTTCATCAATCGCTACTCGTTGTGATTGAAACCCGTCACACTCTATCGTGATATCAGTAAAGTGGTAGGGTATATCTACACTGAACCCGCCCGACTTATTGGTAAAAAAGGTTTTTCCCAGTTCGGGGAAATAGATCTTTTTTAACGATAAAGGTTTGCCGTGCTGATCCAGCACAACTCCATTCACTGTTTTGGAGAGTTCATTCTGTTCAACAGAAAATCTTTCCGTTCTTAAAGCTGTGGCTGCTGAGACATAAACAGTTGTCATAGAGCCTATCAGCAGTAAGCAAATTAATTTATATATTGTATTCTTCATTACTGTAAATTCTTTTGTGATTACCATCCCGGGTTTTGCCATTTTATTCCTGTTTGTGATTCAAGTTTTGATACTTCTTCCAAAGGAATTGGCAGTAAGTGATATTTGCTTTCATACGACATTTTACTTGGAACCGAAGGATCCTGAGTCCCTACTAATATTCTTTTATAGCTGAAAGATCCATCTTGATTCCTCGTTATTTGCATGCCTGTGCTGAACTTTTCATTGATAAGGTCTTCACCGGGTAAAGCCCATCTTCTGCAGTCGAAATATCTATACTCTTCATATGACAGCTCCACCCTTCTTTCATGACGTACCAAAAGTACAGCCTCTTTTTTGTCAGGTGCTTTTACATCAACGGTAGTAGAAAATCCGGCTCTGTGACGAATCTTGTTTACATATTTCATTGCTTCATCGAGGTGCCCGCTTTCGGCTGCAGCTTCGGCAAAGTTCAGATATACGGCACCCAGCCTGTAATGTTTCCATGTGCCGTCGTCCTGACTTGTCGGGTTTGACATGGGGTGCATAAATTTCTTTGCATAATATCCGGTGCGTGTGTTAGAGCGCAATGAAGGATGAATAGAACAATTACCTCCAACAAAAGTTTCAATAACAGTTGGTGTTCCGTTCATAATCTTCTTACTGCCATTGTGGTAGACTGTGGCATAGAAGCGAGGGTCTCTGTTCGCATAAGGATTTTGGGGATCATATCCAGATTCAGGATTGTAATTAGGTTTTAACTTAGTCTCGTCCTGGTAGGGTTTTTCCAGATTCAGTACAGACTTGCCTGTATTAAGGATATCGTATGCATCAACCAGTTCCTGTGTGGGTACTGTCCCCGCCATATAGCCGCCATCAATGGGGAATCCTCTGATCACTACATGAGGAGGCACCAGGTGGTACCCCTGCCAGATAGTCTCTTTATCGTGTGGATTGGGGCTTAAATCAGCTCTTTGTACAAAGTACTCTTCATATGCTGACTTATATAGTTCGGGGTTTTGGATCTTGTCGTAAAGTTCAAAACCGTTAGCTTCAAGAAGTTGTACACTCTGTTTGTTAACCTCGTATGCCCAGTCCCATAATTTTTTTCCGTCGTTGAAACGAGGGCTTGCGGCATATATACTGGCTTCTGAACGAATTGCTGCAGCAATGGCTTTGGTCATACGGTGAATTTCTGCCATAGAGGTAATTCTCCATGGAAGATATTTGGACTCTAAAGCCTGGTCACAGTCGGCCACAATCTGGCGTGCGCAATCTTCAAAGCTGTCCTTTTTCAGTTTAGAATAATCGTAGTCTAACGATATAGGTTCTGTAAAGATGGGTATATTGCCATACCATTTCACCATTTGCAGGTAGAAATATGCTCTTAGAACATGAGCTTCTGCTGTCCATCTATCTCTTACCTCCTCCGATTCCACAGCTGCTGAGGGAATCTGTTCCAAGAAAGTATTAATCAAACGTATTTGAGCCCAGTAATTTTTCCAGTATAATCCATCCATTGAAGGGATATTGGGTTCTTCAATCGGGTGCCTGTTGGCACTGGCCATTCCTTTGTAAAGGTGGGCAAGCTGCAACCCCTGGTTATCATCACAATCCCAGTTATCATCGCTCACTCCATTGGGAATATTGGTCCAGAAAAAGTACCAGTACCCTTTTTTGGGAATGTTATTGTAACAGTTACTCAGATATTTTCCAGTCAGTACGGGATCCTCAAAGACTGCATCAAGTGAAGTTCTTCCGTCGGGGGCTTTATCAAGTTCGCTGTTGCAGGATGCAACCAATAAAGCCAAAAAAGCGACAAAAACGCTAAATATATAATGTTTATTCATTATTGTTTGTTTTTTAGAAAGTTACGTTAAGCCCAATATTATATACTCTCATGTTAGGATATTGTGTCGGGCCCGCCTGTTCAGGGTCAAAACCATCGGTCTTGAGATTGTGCCAGGTGTACAAGTTATCTCCATTGATATAGAAACGAATGCTTTCGGCATTTATCAGCCCCGAGGCTTTTTTAGGTAACGAATATCCTATCTCCATATTTTTTAATCTTACATATGATGCGTCCATGATGTAGTAATCGTTCGGTACATGGCTGGTGGATTGGGTATTTGCCAAACGTGGGTGTGAAATATTTACCTTCTCACCATTTAGCTTCTGCTGGTATCTTTCAGCCGACCAGCGATTCATATGCATGTCGAAGTAAGATTTGGCGCTCAGCTCCTCGAAAATGCCGGCATCGGCATAGTAACGGCTGTATTTTCCAATTCCCTGGACCAGGCATGAGAAATCGAATCCTTTGTAGGTAACTCCGAAACTGGCACCATAGATATATTTAGGTACTAGGCTTGAATATTTAATTGGGACAATATCCCGGTCATTAATTACGTTATCCCCATTTTGGTCAACATAGATAAAGTCGCCGGGTTTGGGAGTCCCTATCTCATAGTCAAGCCCACTGTCTTTGATTGCTTCTTCACTGTTAAAGAAACCGCTGCCATCTTTGCCTTTGGATTCATCAATAGTGTAGTCAATCTGGTATCCCCAGTTCTGTCCAAGCGTGTAACCGGTTAGTCTTTGCCTGTGAGCATAGTCTTCCGGTAAATAAGGCTCGTCTGCCTCCGTCACCCTGTTTTTATTATAACCCAGGTTTAAGTTTGCATTGAAGCCAAAGTCGTGGCGGAACCATTTGTTATAACCAAGAACCAGCTCAAACCCCTTGTTCTCAACTTTTCCCATATTCACTTTTGGGAGCGTGTGCTGCGGCCTTCCCTGAAGATCGGGCACAATGCCTCTCTGTATCAGGATCTGACTTCTGTTTTCAGTGAAATAATCAAATGTCAGACTAAAATCATTAAAGAGTCCCAAATCGATAGCATAGTTCTGTTTTTCAGCAACCTCCCATGTTATGTCCGGGTTACCCAATGCACGTTCTTCAATTTTTCCACCCATGCCCAGGCTGGGTATATACAGAACGCGTACGTCGTCATTCACCCAGCCATTGGTATTGATATCATCAAGGTAAAGGAATCTGTTGTAACCAATCTTATCGTTACCCACTTTTCCCAGGGATGCTCTCAGCTTTAAGTTTGTAAGCGTCTTATTGTTGCGTAAAAACTTTTCATTTGAAATGACCCATCCGCCGGAAAGTGCGGGGAAGAAACCAAATCGTTTGTTTGGAGAAAATTGCTCAGAGCCGTTGTAACCTAAATTGACTTCAGCCAGGTATCGATCATCATACGAGTAAGTACTACGGGCAGAGAAACCTATGACGTTAAACGGTAAATATTTATCAGTGTACGGATCATCTTCCGAAGCCTCTTTGTAATCTCTTTGGGCAAGTAGTAAACCACCTACTTTGTGCTTTTCATTAAACACCCGGGCATAATTCATCTGCCATTGCAAATTTACAAAATATCCTGACGATACTCCTTTGCTCAATGATAAAGGCCCTTCGGAATCATCGTCGCCGTCATCCAGCACATACACCTGCTCACCTGCCTTGTTTTTCAGATATTTGTAACGGATATATCTCCGGTTTCCACGCATAGTAGAACGGGCGCGCCCATTGAATGAGACCTGCGCTTTGGAACTTAATCCCGGAGTAATGAAGTCCAGGTTGATGTCTAGGCCGGTTACAGAGTTTACGCTGGAGCGGGTCTCATTGACATATCCGGCACGATTTAACAGCCCGTAGGCCGATTTGAGAGGATCGAGCGGGTCACCTACGATACGGCTTGGCTTTGAGTCCACCAACTCGCCACCCGCGATCTGTACCTTATAATCCATGCTCGACAGCGGACCGGGCGAAGTAGGCCGGTGCGTCAGGGAAGCGACAAAGATATCACTAATGCCTGAGTTGGGAGAGTTTATTTTTTCAACGCTACTGGCTATATTCAAAAACGCTTTTACTTTTTGATTGAAACGGAAGTCAATATTCGATCTGAAGTTGTAGCGATCAAGTGACGATTGCGGTTTGTAACCCAGAAATTTTTTAGATTCGGTGTTAAAGATACCACCCTGTGTTACATAACCGCTACTGATAAAGTATTGTACTTTGTTATTACCACCCGATAGGTTTATATTTCCTTTCATTATAGGGGCATGGCTTTTAAAGAGTATTTTCTGCCAGTTTTGGTTTGGGTGCCAGTATGGATCTGTTGGTTCACCGGTTTTCCAGCTTTCGAAAAGTGCAATATCCTCTTTGCTGAATTCAGCGAATGGCGCAGCACCCTCATTCATTAATGCTTCATTACGCAGTATCGCATATTCCCATGAATTAATACGTTCAGGTTTGAATGCAAACCCCTGAGTGCTATACTCCAAGGAGGTGCTAACCTTTACCGATCCCTCCTTTCCACGCTGGGTAGTAATCAAGATAACGCCATTGGCACCTCTGACACCGAATACGGCTGTGGCTGATGCATCCTTTAAAATTGAGATATTTGCAATTTCGTGAGGATCTATGTTTGAAATATTGTCATAAGGAATGCCATCAACAAGGATAAGAGGATTCATTCCATTCATTGTGGCTGCACCTCTGAGAAACAGATTTATGTTTTCGCGTCCCGGCTCGCCGCTCGACTGCATTACTGTAAGCCCGGGCAGACGACCGGATAAAACAGATGCAACATTGGTTGAAGAGCTTTTAAGCAGATCCTTATTATCCAGTGATGCAATAGAACCGGTTACCGAAACTTTCTTTTGGGCGCCATATGCTACGACCACCACCTCGTCCAGAAATTCGGTAGTTGGTTTTAACTGAATGACCAGGGGTGATTGATTTGTGACGTTTACCTCTTGGGTATCGTAGCCCAGGTAAGAAAATACAAGTACAGCAGGCAGATCGACCGAAAGAGAAAACTTTCCATCTATGTCGGTCACAGTACCTGTAGTCTCTGCACCTTTAACTACAATATTTACCCCGATAAGAGTTTCTCCTTTTTCATCTTTTACAAGCCCCGTAACGACATGCTTTGATGAGACAGCTGTTTCATTTAAGGCATATGCAGGACAATAATTAAATAATATTAGTATAAATAATACTAACCTACCTGCATTTACCAAACAAGACAGCCTTTGCGCTAGTGGTTTTGTGTTGTTTAAGTACATAGTAAAATTGTTAAATAATAATTAAGTTAATAAATTAGTTTTCACGTTGCCTTTTAATCAAATATTTAAATATTTGTACAATTGGATTAAATATTTCATATACATTTGCTTTAAAAATTTAGGAAACAAAAATATGAAATAACAAAATCGAGCTCGTGTGTGTTTGTACATTTGATTTGCTTAATTGTGCTTATTTGCTTTAATGTACAATCGAGATGATAAAATGTACGGAAGAGCACTATAGGTATTCAAAATATTATTTTTTTTACAAATGATTAGAGAAATATGCAGGTCGTGACTTTAAAAAGGTTAATTTTTGCAATTTTACCCCTTTTCTGTATTGCTGCCAATACAGAAAAATTGTATTTTAATATTGAATATTTAACAATTCAGGAAGGTTTGCCACATACTGATGCTAACGTCGTGATTCAGGATAAAGACGGGATTATCTGGATTGGTACTTATGCCGGTTTGTGTAAGTATGACGGGTATCAAATTGAGACATTTTATCAGGAGAAGGAGAATTTTTCAAACAGTTACGTTAATCGTATCCTGGATATATCTATTGATGATGAGGGAAAATTCTGGCTTGCTACTGTTGCGGGTATTCAATACTTTGACCCTGCGACCAAAGAGTACTTGCCCCTTACAATTTATGCTAAAGACAGTCAGCATGCAGTGAATAAAAACATAGAAAAAATTCTGTCAGTAAAAGATTCTTTTGTTCTAATCAAAGATGCAGATAATCAATTTTATATGTACGAGCGTGTGGGTGATAATATATTGCAGGAAATCAGTATAGATATAAATGCTCACTGTTTTTCGATGCAAAAAGACAGACTGAACAGAGTATGGCTTTCTACAGATCAGGGATGTTTTATTTTTGATTCAGGCAGAAAAATCAATCAACTTGAACTCCCGAATGCAATATTATCTGATGAGGGAAAAGTAATCCGTTATACTTTTTTGGACAGCCATAATCAGCTTTTTATTGCAACTGAAAAAAATTTATATGTCAGCAATAGCCTTCAGTTTATCAATTCCAAAAATAATGAGGGATCAATATATAAACTTAGCAGGCTTAAAAAATTACCTATTTCCTTTGAGAATGGGTTGATCACCGATATTGTTGAAGATTTTAAAAACAACTACTGGGTATCTTCCACAAAAGGATTGTTTCTTTTAACTCCCGAAAAAGGAGAACTTAATGTGGCTTCCTTTTATGCAGGCAAGGCCCCCAGCTCAATTAACTCTGATTTCATTATTGACCTTTTCATTGATCAGACTCATAATCTTTTTATATCCACTTACGCTGGTGGGGTTAATGTAATAGACTTGCAGCAAAAAGCTTTCTATCGTGTACAACATGAACCTGATAATCCCAATACTATATCTGATAAAATAGTCAGGGCTATTGCAGATGATGGTACCTGCATATGGGTAGGTACTCACTCCAATGGGCTAAACAGGATTAATAAAAACAGCAAACAAATTACCCGTTACTTACATAACAAATCGGGCAAGTCGCTTAGCTGCAACAATATACGTTCTTTGCTTTTAAATCAGGACTTGCTCTGGATCGGACATACCAATGGTTTGGATATATTGAATATAAAGGAGAGCAATCCCAAGATACAGAGTTTGAATGATATCTGTAATTTCCCTAATGATGAAGTAACCGGTATTAGCAAAGATTGCTTTGGTCAGATATGGGCTGGAACATGGAATCATGGAGTAATTAGAATTATTCAAAAAGATAACCGCTTCGAATGCACGGTATTCAAAGAATCTCAACCTGCTACCAGTGCATTTACCCCAAAGCGAGTAATAAGTCTGTATGCTGATGAAATATATCCTGAAGTGTTCTACTCTTCAGGAGAACAGTTGGTCCGGCTGATGTTGAATGAAGAGGGGCAGGTAATGCATACTATTCAATATCAGGCTGATGAAAGCAATCAATATACTTTAAATTCAAATTTTATTAGCACTATTCGTCGTCAGAACGATTCGGTACTCTGGCTTGGGACGTTGGGCGGCGGAGTGAACAGGATGGTGCTTCTTGATGGTAACGACTATAAAGCGGCATCAATTAAAACTGGCGACTCGCAATATCAAAATATTGAATGCCTGGAGATTGATAACAACAATAATATCTGGGCAGGTGGAAACAGATTGTACCGTTTTAATCCGTTTAATCAACATTTACAGGAATTTAAGATTCCTGGAGGTATGAATAGTTACAAGATCGGTAGCTCTTTTATTTCTTCTGAAGGCACCATATATATGGGCGGAATTGATGGCTTTATCTATTTTAACCCCGCCGAAATCAAAAATAACCGGACATTGGCTCATCCCAACATTTCTTATATTGAGGTTAATAATCAAAAAAGGAATTTTGTTGATAAAATTGAACTGAAATATAGCGAGAACAATATTAAAATATTTTTAACTCCCTCACATTACAGCTCTCCTCACGATTGTAAATTCAGATATCGTCTGGCTAACTATGGTACTGAATGGGCTGAAACGCCAATTGGAGTACACTCAATCTCATATGCCAATTTGCCTTATGGTAAGTACACACTGGAGCTTATGGCTACAAATAATGATGGGATATGGAGTACGGAGGTGTTCTCAATACCATTGAATGTTATTCCTCCATGGTGGTTGTCAGGAACAGCTAAATATATTTATATTTTGCTGATTATTATAGTTATGGTCGCCGTTTACTTCTACATATCCTATTGGATAGAACTGAAGAAAAAACTGGCATTGAAAGAGGCAGAAAAACGTCAGTCTAAAATGCTGCAATTACAGCAGAATCAGTTTTTCACCAATGTATCTCATGAGTTGCGCACTCCGCTAACATTGATACATGGAACGATCGAAAAACTGATAAGGGAAAAGGATTGGAAAGAGGAGTATGGTAATATACTAACACGTAATACAGGCCGGATGATGCAGCTTATAGACAATGCCATTCATTTCGATAAAATAAAAGAGGAGCTCAATCCGCTGAAAGTAAATGAGGTCCCGATATATTCATTTTTTGATTCCCTGAGCCTCGATTTTAAAAATCTTGCCGATGTTAAACAGATAGGATTCAACTTCGATATTATGTTGGTCGACCGCGATGAGATGGGTTGGTTTGATGAAGAGTATATTACTGAAATTTACTTCAACCTGTTGAGTAATGCCTTTAAGTACACACCTGCACATGGTATGATTAATGTAAAAGTGGCATTGGGAAAAGATAACTTTACACATATATTCAATGAAAAGTACACCTTAACAACTAAAAATGAGAAGTATGATCACAACCTTGAAATATTTATAGAAGATAATGGCATGGGTATTCCTAAAAAGTCTCTGGCCAAAATTTTCCATCGATTTTATCAGGTAGAAGAAAGTAACGATAGCAATATAATAAGTTCGGGTATTGGTTTAGCTTTGGTAAAGAAATTGGTACTATCTCATAAAGGCACACTTTCAGTTTCGAGCGAAAAAGGGAAAGGGACAGATTATATAATTAAGATACCTCTTCGTAAGGAGTATTACTTGGAAAATGAAATAAATGATAAAAATCGGGTTATTGTAAATCAAGATGTTCATGAAGATTACAAACTCCTGCCAAAAGAGCTAAATACACATATTGACGAATTAAAACCTGTTCTGCTAATAGTAGAAGACAATTTGGAGGTACGCCTCTTTCTGAGACAGACACTTTGTAAAAGCTATAATATTGTGGAAGCTGTTGACGGGTTTGATGCGCTGGAAAAAATCAGGTTACACAGGCCCGGCGTTATACTATCTGATCTGATGATGCCAAAAATGGATGGATATGAACTTTGTAAAGCATTAAAACAAAACAAGGAATTTGCACATATCCCGTTTATATTGTTGACAGCCAAAGTGGCTTTAGACGCCAAAATTGAAGGTGTAAACGTTGGGGCAGACGCCTACCTGGAAAAACCCGTTAACACCGATCTGCTTTTTTCAACTATTTCCAACCTTTTCCAATCGAAGAATAATGTAAAAAAGTATCTTTCGTCCAACTACTTGTCGGTTGCAATGGGAGATCGTCTGCATAGCCGGGACAATGAATTTTATTACGAAATTATTAAACTGATAGAAAAGAATATAGATAATCCCGATCTGAATGTAGATTTCTTCTGTAAAGAGTTGGGATATAGCAGAACCAGTTTATACCAAAAATTCGATGAAGTCATAGGTATGCCTATAAAGCAGTTTGTCAGGACAGTACGGCTGAAGGTCGCCGTTAAAATTATTGCTGAAGAGGATGTTGCCATATCAGAACTGATATTGAGAATAGGTATAAAAAGCCAGTCCTATTTTACAAACATTTTTAAGAAAGAGTATGGTATGCCCCCAAGTGAGTATATGAAAAAACTTAAAAACAATAATTCATAATTCTATATGAGAGTAAAACATGTGTTAATCTGTCTCTTGCTTGTGCTGTCACTGAGCAGTTGCATTGATGGAGGAAACAGACAAGATTTAACAAACTATGTTGACCCGTTTATCGGAACCGCTGATAATGGACACACTTTTCCCGGGGCTACATCTCCATTTGGAATGATTCAGGCCAGTCCGCAAACGGGGAATGACGGTTGGAGATATTGTTCAGGCTTTAATTATGGCGATGATACAATTATTGGCTTTGCACAAACTCATCTCAATGGAACCGGTGGCCCTGATCTGGGGGATATTCTATTATTCCCTTTTACGCGACTAAATGGAGAGGATAAGTATCTAAGTGCCTTTGATAAAGAGAGGCAAAAAGCTTCGGCCGGATATTATAGCGTTTATCTCACTGATGCTCGGGTGTATGCAGAGATGGTTACTACTCCACGTACAGCATTTTACAAGTTCACCTATTCAGGAGAGGAGATTCCCCAGCTCCTGGTTGATCTTCAAAACGGAATAACCGGTTGGGGTAAAACGGTGCAGGACCATGTATTGGAAGCGGAACTGAAGATTGTTGGCAATCGGATGTTGTTAGGTCACAACGAGGTGGAGGCCTGGGTGAAAAGGAAATATTTTTTTGCGATTGAACTGAGCGCTCCTTTTGGTGAGAAACGTGTAGTCCCTAGGCAGGAAAAGGAAAGAGCCGACCGTCTGGTACTTCAATTTCCTTCGCTTGAAAAAAGGGAACTGTATGTGAAGGTAGGTCTTTCAACGGTAAGTACTGATGGTGCTCTGAAAGCAATAAGTGAGGAGAATCCGGATTGGGATTTCGATGCAGTCAGAACTGAAAATCAAACAGCATGGAATAAACTGCTTTCCCGTGTAGAAGCAGAGGGACCGGAAGAAGATAAAACAAACTTCTATACTTCGCTCTATCACCTGTTTATTCAACCCAACAATATTGCCGATACCGATGGCAAGTATCGCGGGGTGGATGATCAGGTCTGTCAGGCTGCGGATAACGAGTATTACTCAACCTTTTCATTATGGGATACCTATCGTGCATCCCATCCTCTCTACACCATATTAACCCCGGAGCGGGTGAACGGATTTGTCAGGAGCATGATTGCACATTACAAAGCACAGGGCTATCTGCCCATCTGGACGGTTTGGGGTAAAGAGAACCACTGCATGATTGGCAATCATGCTATTCCGGTTATTGTAGATGCCTATATTAAAGGGTTCAGGGATTATGATGTGGAGAAAGCATATGAAGCAATAAAAGTGAGTTCAACCGAGAATCATTTTAACTCTTCGTGGGATATATATAATAAATTTGGATATTATCCTTTTGATCTTATCGAAGTAGAATCTGTCTCCCGAACCTTGGAGTCGAACTTCGACGACTTTTGTGTGGCTCAGATGGCAAAAGCAATGGGTAAAATGGACGATTACAACTCTTTTTCGGAGCGTGCCGGTTTTTTTAAAAATTTATTTGATCCTGAAAGTAAATTAATGCGCGGCAGGGATTCCGGAGGGGAGTGGAGAACTCCTTTCAACTCTTTGCGACTGTCACATGCCTCCACAGCCGGAGGTGACTATACAGAGGGAAACGCATGGCAATATACCTGGCATGTACAGCATGAAATAGAAGGCTTAATAAGCTTAATGGGCGGTAAAGGCCTGTTTGCAAGTAAGCTGGATTCTCTTTTTTTCTTAGCACCGGATAAGATGAATAGTGGCTTTACGGCTGATGTTACCGGCCTTATCGGTCAATATGCCCATGGTAATGAACCCAGTCATCATGTAGCCTATCTTTATCAATATGTTGATCAACCCTGGAAAACCGAATCGTTAATACGAGAAATCTTCGATCGTTTCTATCTGCCTAAGCCTGATGGACTTTGCGGCAATGATGATTGCGGGCAAATGTCGGCTTGGTACATATTCTCAGCAATGGGCTTCTATCCTGTAAATCCGGTTGGGCAGGAGTATGTAGT
Organism: Proteiniphilum sp. UBA5463; assembly: GCF_002427225.1. NCBI lineage: Bacteria > Pseudomonadati > Bacteroidota > Bacteroidia > Bacteroidales > Dysgonomonadaceae > Proteiniphilum > Proteiniphilum sp. UBA5463. The sequence continues at coordinate 122,921 of NZ_DIQL01000040.1, forward strand.
CGGAGCGCCGCAACTTCCCAAAATTACACTACATTTAGAGAACAATAAAACCTTCAGAGTGGTGGCTAAAAACCTGAGTAAGGAAAACAAATATGTCAAATCCATCACTTTAAACGGCATAAAACTGAAAGGGTTTACATTAAGTCATCAAGACATTATGGATGGAGGAGAATTAATTTTTGAAATGAGTAGCGAAATACATAATAGAAAATAAATAAAAAAACTGAAATGAAAATGATGCTTAGATTGGTTTTACTCCTTTGCCCTGTTTTTTTATTGGCAGGATGTTCAGACAATAAAACCGTAGAGATAAAGAATCTGCGTACAGAGTACATGGTGGAACCATTGGGTGTGGAATCGGCTATGCCACGGTTTACCTGGGAATATCAGGGCAACGATGAAGATTTTAAGGAGGGAAAACACGTTATTTATATCGGTACCGATAAAGAAAATTTGCAACCCTGCGATACATATCTGGATTATGAATCTCATACCCGTTATTACTGGAGAGTTAAAGTATGGAATGAAAATGATAAAGAGCCGATTCTTTCTGATATAGCCTCTTTTGAAACAGGTAAATTGCATGAATCTGATTGGGTTGCAAAATGGATTACCGACAACCATCCAAAAGATTTCGAACCGGCTCCCATGTTTCGGAGGGAGTTTTTTGCAGATAAAAAAGTGGTACAAGCACGCTTATATATTGCCAGTGCCGGTTATTACCTCGCTTACCTGAATGGCGAAGCTGTGGGTGACCATTGCCTTGATCCTGGTTATACTCAGTTTGATAAGCGTATCCTGTATGTTACACACGATGTAACCAGATTGATAAGGCAGGGGAAAAACGCTATAGGCGCTGTTTTGGGAAACGGGTGGTATAACGTGCAATCTAAAGCTGAATGGCTTTTTGAAACTGCTTTCTGGAGGAATCGCCCATCTTTTATCGCCGAACTTCATATTAATTACGAGGATGGCAGTCAGGATTTTATTCTTAGTGATAATCTCTGGAAAACTAATGCAGGTGCTTACCGTTATAATGATATTTATAGCGGCGAATTTTATGATGCACGCCTTGAAGATAACGGCTGGATTTATGCCGATTATAATGATTCTGGCTGGGAGTATGCAGAGGAAATTGAATCACCTTCGCAAAAACTGGTCTCTCAGCAGATGCCTCCGATTCGTGTTACGGAAACGATAAAACCAGTTGGTTTTAAGAAATTCAACAATCAACTATATGTGTATAGCTTCCCGAAAAATATGGCAGGGTTCTGTTCTCTCCATGTGAAAGGGACCGAAGGTACCAATGTACGCGTCTCCTACGGAGAGTTATTAAAGGATGGTGGGCGTTTGGAACAGGGGAATATAAATGTATATTACCATCCGGAAAAAGAGGAACAGATCTTTCAAAGTGACCTGTTCACGTTAAAAGGGGACAAGCAGGGAGAGACTTTCACACCGGCATTCTCTTACAATGGGTTTCAATATGTTGAGGTGGAGAGTGATCAGCCTGTTGAGTTGTCTGAGAATGATCTGACGGCGCTGTTTGTGCATACCGACCTGGCACCCGTGGGCAGCTTTAGCTGTTCGTCAGACTTGTTGAATAAGGTGTGGAATGCTACTATGCAGGCATACCGAAGCAATATTCATAGTATTCCCACCGACTGTCCGCAACGTGAAAAGAATGGCTGGACTGCTGATGCTTATATAGCTATTGATCTGGCTTTGTTGGGATATGATGGTATTACTCTTTATGAGAAGTGGATGAATGATTTTATTGATAATCAAAGGCCTAGCGGAGAAATTTCAGGTATTATCCCGTCTTGCGGGTGGGGATTTGGTGAGTGGCCCGGCCCGGTATGGGATGCTGCAATGTTTATTATTCCTTATGCTTTATATAATTATTATGGCGATATGCGATGTATTGAAAACCTCTACCCATCAATGAAAAAATATCTGGAGTATATCAAAACCACAGAGAGAGATGGATACCTTCCTTCAGGGTTAGGTGACTGGGTATTCTGGAAGTCAACAACCAACGTTGAGTATACATCAACATTGTTTTATTATCTTGATAATAAACTTATGTCATTCTTCTCCGACCTGTTGGGCAAAGATTCTACTCCATACCGTAATAAAGCCGAAACTCTAAAAGAGCTTATCAACAATAGATATTTTAACCCCATTACCGGTATTTATGCTGAGGGAACACAAACAGCTCAGGCTCTTGCCCTCTATTTGGGTTTGGTGGATGAAGGTAAAGAGGCTTTAGTGGCCGAAAACCTGCATAATAAGGTTGTTGAAAACAATTATTTTTTAGACTTTGGCCTTCTTGGCAGTAAAACAGTACCGGCTATGCTTACTAAATACGGTTATGTTGAAGATGTGATGAAGATGGCTCTTAAAACCGATGCCCCATCGTGGGGCTACTGGGTGGAAGCCATGGGATACAGCACATTACCCGAGACCTGGACCTTGGATCCGGATTTCAAGGATGCCTCTCTGAATCACGTTTTTATGGGTGATATATCGGCCTGGATGATGAATAACCTGGCAGGAATTAATTATGACAAGAATAACCCGGGATTTAAGAATATTTTGTTTACCCCTCACTTTGTGAAAGATTTAGATTGGGCTAAAGGGAGCTACTATTCAGTAAAAGGTTTAATAACCAGTGAGTGGAGAAGGGTAAAAGATGAAGTAAAACTCACCATCTCTTTACCGGTGGGAACTACAGGTATATTGAAAGCTGGAGATGATGAGACTAATTTAAAACCGGGTAAACATACATTTACATACAAAGAGTAGAACCCATTTTATTGGGGAGTATAAAAACTGCTGTAAATGTTTGCCGGATCTATTACTTTATGTCGATATAGGATATTTGATAAAACGGATAATCCATATGGCGGTTCTTTTTTGAGAAATGGAAAGCTAATATTATTAGTACGATGGGCAAATTCAAATTTGCCCATCGTACTTCTTCTAAATAGTTTTAACAGAGCTACAGTAACCTATTTTATTTTTGCAAGTCCTTGCCAGGAAATAAAATGTTTTCTTATTCCTTTTTCATCCATCCATTTACGTGTATCCATCGTTGTCAGATTTCCTGAGCCGGGGCCGCCCCCATTATTGTTCTCCCAAACCCAGGTTGGAGTTGACCAGAGACAGGTATGGAAGTTGACTGTTTTGTAAAAATTCTCATCACACCCTTGCTGCCCATGATGAGCCATCTGCAGGTAGTCGCAGTTCAGATCGTTTACAAATGAACTTTGGAGTGCTTTATTCCCACACTCAACGCCGGCATCACCAAGAAAAACGAACGATTTGTGGTTATCCCAAACACGAATGATGCAACTTGAGTTGTTGTACGGATTTGTTGTGAATTCAGGATTGGCGACCCCTAATATCTTGAATCTGATTTCATCAATATCAAACTGCAAACCCGGTTCGGTAATATTCACCACATCTATACCGGAATTGTTAAGTGCTCTATCATATTTATACACATCTTCCTGACTGGCCTCTTCCAGTCTGATAATGGAATCAGGGAGTGCCGAATGGATAATTCTTTTAATAATGATGTCGTTGGGCTTTTCCAGTATATTTGTAAGAGCACCCATATGGTCATCATGTGGATGGCTTACGATCCACAGTTCCACTTCATTTCCAAGTGCTCCTATAAAGCCTCTCAGGTATGATTCTTCCGATGCTGTGCCTCCGTCTATTACAACAACTTTTCCTCCATTACTTTTTATGATATAGCTATTACCGATTGTATTGACCTGTGAGGGCAGTTGCCAGAGTGTAAACCTTTTCCCGGTAGTACAACAGGCAAGGAGCATTATAATAAAAAAAGATACCGGGAAAACGCGGATTGAGATTTTTAATTTCATTATTCAATAAGTTTATTTTTTTTATTTTAATATTTTATGATAGGTTCTGATTCTGCTGATTGTTACCGGCCCGAATAAACCCGAAGGCTGAAGAGTACTGTCTTTGTTGTACGGATTAACAAAACACCCGGTTGTACGTTGGTCTTCTGGCAGCTTGAGTTCTCCTATAAGGCGATTCATCCAGTTGTTTACGATTTCAATCTTTATGGCGTTTGTCCCTTTCTTTAAGAACGGCGTTATCTTCAGCCGGTATGGGGGGGTCCAGACTCCTCCGGCATATATGTCGTTTATATAGACTTTACCCATGGCGGTAAGCTTTCCCAAATCGATAGTGATTTCGTGATGGCCGGATAACGAATCTATTGTGAAATGGTTCTTATAGATAGCTGTTCCCGAATAATATTTGATATCATTGTCGGAGAATGTTGTCCAGTCCTTTAATGAGTCGAACCGCACCGGCTCGGATGGTCCTCCGCGAAGCGGATCAAACGTAACGGTCCAGTCCCGGGAGAGGTCGGCAACAAGTTGAGGTGCCGGATAATTCGTTTCAGGATTGTAGGAGGTTGCCTTTTTATCGCTTTTATGCCTGAAAACGATAAAAGTGCTTTCAAATGGTGCCATTTTTATCGGAACCGCTGTAACGCCGTTCTTATCATCGAAGGCAGGGAGTGAACGGGTATATCCGGTGGTAGGCTCCCATGTTTCAGGTTGCATCCCTTTTACCCGGAATTTGGGTGTAATGATTTGTTCTTTATCCGTCTGGTTGGAAAGAAAGTAAATCTCTATCCCTCCCATGGTCCGGTGTCCGTAGTGAATAGAATTGTCTTCCGGCAATTTACAGTCGGGGAGAAGTCCGATCCTGTCGAAAACTTCTTCAAGTGACAAACCATTCATGATCAGACCCTTTCCGTAGTCCCGCTGTTTGATTGTTTCGTCGACCAGGTCACCCCAAAGTTCGATCGCCAATTGCTCTACCCGGTTGTCTGCCTCCGGTTGGTTCTGCTGGCTGGGTGAGCGCTTTGGCGCCGGCCCCAGTATGTAGGCTCCTTCGTTGACCAGTTTTTTGATTTTAGCCAATAGTTCCGGACGCATCGTTTCCTGTTTGGGAAGCACGAGCACCCGGTACTGTGTGCCATGGGGGAGGGTCAGTAAACCATTTTTCACCGTCATATCCTGTTCGATCACTTCTGCATTTATGTAATCGTACTGATAACCGATAGGCAAAGGTGGATCTGTAATACCGGTCATTTTCGGAGTATCTTCACCAATGAAGTAAGCAACATCTGCTACGTTCAAACCTTGTTGTAACATAAAGTTCACCCGTTTCAAATACTCTGTATAGACATCCAGTTGTGAAAACCATGTATTCTTGCGGTCGAACTCATTCCCAAACCATGCATTCACCCCGGGATTTTTTTCTTCGTAAGGCTGCATGATGTACAGATGCAGGAGCGTATTGTTTATCCCTTCGGCAAAGAAGCGATCTGTACGCTGTTTCATCATCGCCGGATGCCTGGAATAGGCCGGCCCGCCGGAAGTGTTCGATTCGGCGGAGATTTTGGTTTTCCCGTAGATGTGTCCTGCGGATGTGGCCGCACGGTTCTCGATATCACCCAGTTCACCCTG
>NZ_DIQL01000062.1:0-8623 GCF_002427225.1 Proteiniphilum sp. UBA5463
CGTGAATAGATTGTCATAGGATACTTTTTGTTAAAAAAATTATCAGTTGGGTCTTTCGTATTTTCTCATTGATGATTTCCATCGTTTTCCAGCACTTATGCGATCCTTCGTAAACAAGGAAAGCACCCTTTCACGTTTCTTTAGTATGTTAAATATACTCATTTTTGATTGTCTCTTATAGTAACGCGGAGCGAGCAAAAAATATTAATAATCAAAAATGATTTAGAATAATCCACAAAATAAAGATAAAAAAAGCTGATATGCAAACATAAAAATAAAATAATTTATTAAGTGCCGACTAATTAACATTATTTATTTTTGATATTTTCTTAGATATTGCAATATATAGTTAAAAATAATCATCATAAGTATAGTGAATTCGTGTAATGCATATGTACCGTTAGCGGATGGGTGTTATAAGGCTTTAGCATGTCGAGCAGGACGGAGATATTTATTGTTTGCACACTGATGGTTTCCGGGGTACGTCCCCCAAACTGCAGTTCATGGTTGCCCGGCATTCGGTAAAAAGGTATTCCCGTACGGTTCAGATGTTCAATATAAAGAGGATAGAGTTCCGGTTTGTCTCCCACCAGATCCCCGAAATCGACACCCAGAATGTCCCTGTCGGGGTAATTTTTTTAGTTGTGCAATATCCTCAATCACTTTAGCGTAGTTCTGGAAGTTTTCTTCTTTGTGGAATTGCGGATCTGAATGAACCAGAATAAGGTGCTTCTCGTCATTGTGCGGATTTTTCTTCAGAAAAATCATCTCTCTATTTTTTATCTTTCTCAATCCGTTTGAAAAACTGTGGTACATTCATCTCCTCTTCCGGAGCATACTTCCAATTTTTAAAGCGATTTAATCTATTTCGGGCTTATATTGCACCTACTTCACGCATCCCTTTTTCTACATATTTCCACATATCATTTTCAATGATATGCACGATATCGAAGATCATTAATCCGTCAGAAGTTTCCAGGTTCATCCTGATTGATGCAGCGAGTCCTTCGGGATTATCGTAGAACTGGTCTGCCAGAATCCCTCCATAAAACTTATTCCCATCGAGGATTGATTTCAGGTGCTGGTTCGATCCTTCCACGCAGTACCATGTTCCATGTTGTGCCCACATATCAGTCTCGTTTTTGATTTCGGGGTTTTCTTTCAGGTAATCTTCAATGGTAATGGTAGTGTAGTAGTTGCCTACGGTAAACAGATCCAGCAGTTCGGCGTAACCGTAGTTCTTGTAGGCGGGAGTGGCCCAGTCGTAATCGGCCGAAGGATCGTAATTCCTGCTTGCAAAGTTAACTCCCACTTCAAAGTAAGAGGGGTACCAGGCGCCTGTATAGGTCCCGAAAGAGATATTTGGATTGGCGGATTTGATGACCTTCCTGGCTTTTGACATGAAGTCATAGATGACAGATGTACGCCATTCGATCCATTGCAGGAAATACTTGCCGCGTTCGGGGTAGAGCCCGCCGTTTTCGTTTTTCTTCCATCGGTAGATATCGTCGGGGAAGCGATCCATGTTTTTTCCCAGATAGTTTTCAAATTTCTTACGTGACAATTCCGAAAAATCTGCGGTGAAGCCGTCGTATCGCACCCTGTCGAGAATGATACCGTCCAGTTCCGGGTATTTTTCCACGATCTCTCTGAAGATATTCAGGATATAGCTTTGAAATTCCTCATTCACAGGATTTACCATGGCTGAATATTTGTTTTTCTCCTCTGTTATAGGGATCAGCTTCACCTCTTCATCCGGTGTGTAAATAATAGATGCCCATTCTGATTTCCCTTCCTCATAGATCGGGCCGGAATCCATATAGTTGTGGCCTGCCACAAAGGTGTTGAGAGATGCCTGCACCTTCAGCCCGAGGCTGTGAGCTTTCTCAATGTAGTATTCCAGGTAATCAAAATCGTAATGGATCTCTTTTCCTTTCCATTCCGTGAGCTTCGGGGCATATTGGCTGTCATAAAGTACGTGTCCCGAAATGGGCCGAACATCAACCACAATATCTGTAAAACCTAGTCCTTTTACTTTTTCCAGATAATAGTCAATAGTGTCTTTGTTATTGAATCGCTCAATATTAGCTGTTGCATCAATCCAAATGAGTTTCGGTAAAATATCTGCCGGTTGGGATTTCTTGTCTGTGTTGCAACATAAAAAAAAAGTTGTGATCAAAAGGGTTAGAAATATCTTAAATATGCTGTTCATTTTTTTATAGTATATTGATATCTTTAATATTACGATGACCTCTGTCCGCATTTCGGTAATAGATGGTTTATTTACTGCCTATGGCTTTATTTATACCCTCTTTTGCGTATTGCCACTGATTGGCCATTTTTAAATGAATCATATCAAACAGGAAATAACCGTCGCATTCATCCATACAGGCTTTTACGGAGTTGACAATTGCTTGGTTTTCCTGCTCCTGGGTCGCCTGATTGTTGCTGTCCCAGTTGCCTACATCGGGACCGGCGGCAACCATGGGGCAGCTATCTTTAATTTTGTCCTTTGCCAGCTTCGAAAAACCCTGCATCGTCCATTCAGAAGATCCATATACTCTTAGTGGAGAGGCATAGGCGCCTATTAGGATCTGGTCCATCAATCCGGCACACCCGTAATTCATATATTGAGGGGTAGCCCACTTGTAGGTCAGGCTTGGGTTGTATTTCGGACTGGCCCAGTTGACGCCAACCTCATAGTAAGTAGAATACCACCCCCCGACATAGATGCCAAACTTCATATCCGGATTCACTGATTTTACAGTACCGCGTGCTTTAGACATAAAGTCATAGATTACCTTCGCTCTGAATTCGAGCCATTTGGTGAAGTAGGGGGGATAGGTGCTCATGGCGATGACTTGTTGCATAGTTGTCCCGGGAGGGAGAATATCGCCAGGGAAATTTGCCAGCTTTACATTTCCCAGATATGCCTCAAACTTTTTTCTGGTGAGATCGGAGAAATCGGACTGTACTCCGTCGAATCTTCCCCTGTCGAGGATGATGCCATCCAGATTATATTTGGCAAGGTCTTTAAGCAGATCACATAAATAATTCTGTACATCATCATTTGCCGGATTGAAGAATTTTGTTCCTCCTCCTGCATCCATAGTATTTGTGATGCCGGTGGAGAGATTTTCGGAGGTTGCCCAATCTTTCTTTGACGAATCTCTGTAGAGGAGCCCCTGGCTGCCTAACCCGCTGCTGTGCCCCCCCGCCATTGTATTGAATCCTGCGTGAACCTTTAAGTTCAGCTTATGCCCTTCATCGATGAATGCCTGCAGATAGTCCCAGGTTGCGGTTCGTTCTACTTTTGAATACACACCGTTCACCCATGCCCCCAGCCATTGTACCTGTGCCGCACCCTGAACGGACGATTTATAAAGTATATCGCCCGATGTTGGACGGATGTCCACGACAATATCCGTAAAACCGGCATCTTTGGCCAGTTTTAAATCACGAACAATATTCTCCCTGCTATTGGCAAAGTCACGGAAGTTGGCTGCTGCATCTATCCATATATAACGGGGCTTATTTATATTGTTTTTGGGTGGATCGGGAAATTCATAATCCGTATCTGGAGCTTCATCTCGTCCACAGGCTGCGGAAAGGAGCAGCAGCGGGGCAAGGATGATAGCTATAAAGAATCTGTATGCGGGTAATTTTAGTATTCTCATAATTAATGAAATGTTTATTTGATATCTTGCAGCTAGCCCCCACCGGGTTGCTGATCATATGACTGGGGTTGTTGGAAAAAGTTGTCTGAATTTTGCGGTGACTAAAATAAAACTGGTACCAAAGGTAACACAAATTTTCTTTTTAATCAGGCTCAAAATTCAGACAACTCAATTATACGGTTTATCTGAACCTTATCTTACATGTCAATACAATCATATTGTACACATACTACACATCCGTTGGTGAACATGAAGTAGAGATACATGTAATATCCGTCGGTTGAAACTTTCAAAATTACATCTCCGGTGCCGTTTCCATTTTGTCCTCCGTTGTCTTTACCGCCGTATGTGCCGATTGGAGAGGTCCAAATGGGTTCGGTGAATGTGGTGGTTGAACTTGCATCAAACAGATAGATCTTGTCGTCACTACCCCAGGTGAAAGAGTTTACCGAGTTGCTTGCAGCATAAGGATTTCCGTTGAACACGGTGTAGTCGGCTGCATTTTGTACCCAGTTTCCGCTTATCTCTGGTCCGAGCGCCCTGAAAGTGTTGGTTTTACCGTCTATCCATGCGAATCTTCTAGGTAATGCATAGTAAGAAACAAAATAGTCACCTATGGGGTCTGAAGGGTTGGTAGCTACAACGTCGGCGTTGTTCCACCAGGCTCCTCCTATTTCGGGTATAGCTACTATCTCGGGTATCTGCGACTGAAGCACTCCTCCTTTAACCTGCCAGCGGGCAAATGATTTGGCGTCACCCATAATTGCTGCAGTGATGATTGCATCCCCGTCGAGACTCCCTTTTATTGAGAGTTTTCGCCCAATGGCAGTGCTTCCGCTCGCAGCCCAGTCAATGTAGAGCTCGGGAGTACCGTTCACACCGTTGATTCTCCACACCTTGTAGGTGCCTGCATTTGGCGCAAGATTGCATATCAGGATATTGTTTCCGTCATCTGCTGTGGCAAAGAAGTTGGTAAGGCCTCCGATAATGGATTGCATATTGGGCATTGTGCCTACCTTCGTACCCGTCTTGCGATCCAGTATCATGCCAGGTTCATTTCTTGTATTCACAATAACATAATCTTTCGTAACGGCAAGACTGGTTGTTACATTCAGCGCTGAAATACCCAGATCGGTCTGCAGTTTCTTTGACCAGAGTACCTTGTCACTGCCGTTGCGCATACCCAGTTCCACTTTGTTTGGAACATCTTTTCGAATGGTATAGATCGCTTTGTCCGACCCATTCTGTGCAGTAACGGTAAGAGTTACTTCGTTGTCATAGTTCAGAGCAGTTGTTCTGGGATCAGGGCTGATGGTTGCGCCGTGAGAAATGCTTAGCTTAGCCAATACCTCGCCGATCGGTTCAATAGAGATGAGGGAAATAGTCTTGTTTAGCTCATCGATAATGCCAGAAATGCCTAGTGCATCGAGGTTGAAGTCGGTAATCTTAGCCTCGGCGCTTTTACGGATCTCTGCTACAATCTTATAATCTTTTTTTGTTTTTGACTGGTCGGTAACCGTAATAAAGTTTTCTTTAGTCAGATCCATATAAAGAAGGGATGGGGAGATAGTTACATTATCATCCAGGTTTGCCGTCACTCTCACCTTTTTCAGGTCATCCGTTGTAAGTACATTCTCGGATGTTCTGGGGTAGTTGTACGGAAATACAATTGTAATAACGCCGGTCTCGTAATTTATTTCGCTTGTGAAGCTGTTTTCAGAACTTTCGTCACCATAAAAGGATGCATTCAGACTGTTAATTCCATAGCGCGACACAGAAGGTGTCAGGTCTTCTACCTGCTGGCATCCGTTCAGCAAGAAAAATGCTGAACAGAGTAACGTAAGGGTTGTATATATATATTTCTTCATACGATTATTAATTTAATTATTTCCAACTGTCGTATTGCTCAATCAATGAATTGTTTGCCAACTCTTCGTCAGGGATAGGGAGTATATAGTTTTTCGCGGAGAACTTTCTGTCCTGATAATCCACATCAATGTATTCATAATTGTCACCTGTTATTTTAAAGCCGTGGCAACGATAGTTGTTATATTCTATATGTGCCAGTTCCCATCTTCTCATATCCCAGAATAGATGTCCTTCATAAGCCAGTTCTACTTTTCTTTCGTTTCTGTAGTCATTGAACCATTCATTGCCTGAAGAGTTTTTTGCAGGCAGATTAACTCTTTCGCGGACTTCATTCATTGCACTTCTGGCTTCATTTATCTTATTAAGTCTGAAGGCTGCTTCGGCTAAATTCAGAAGCACCTCTGAATAACGAATCTCCACCCATGTCTGTTTGCTGGGCTTGCCCTTCACGTCGATCAAATTCTCATCCATCAGCTTTCTCAAGAAGTAGCCGGTAGTAGTATGGCCATATGTATAAGGCTGTGCCCTGTATGCCATAAAGGTACCATTGGTGCCGTTTACCGAGTTCTGCATTACCTTGCCTTTCCATGTACTTCCCGGATAGATTATAGTTGCTTTAAAACGGGGCTCAAGTTCTTCGTAGGGAGGCCGGGTCGCATTCTTTGTATAGTAAGCAGTCCAGCTCATTTTGGTGCCGTCTGCTTTCTCATAGCTTTCCACCATCTCCTGTGTAGGAGTGCCTAGCCCGCCAAACTCGTAACCGTCGCTCAGAGGCACATAGTCTTTGTCGAATGTATGGTTAGGTCCCAGTTCGTCATATCTGAACTCAAGGATCGATTCCTCATTGCTCCCTTTCCATGATTGGGCATAATCATCCACCAGACCGAACTTGTTTGATTTCACAACCGCATCAGCTGCATCGTAAGCAGATTGCCATCGTTTTGCATAAAGCATAGCCCTGGATTTGAATGCCAGTGCTGCGAATTTGGTGAGTCTCCCCTGATTGGAGCCAGTCAATGATTCAGGTAGGTTCGCTATCGCAAAATCGAGATCCGATTCAATTAAATCCCAAGTATCTTCATTTGAACTGCGTGCCTTGTCCTTTTGCATTTCCTCAATAGAAGTATAAAGAATTACTCCATCGTGCCTTTTAGCAAGCTGAAAGTAGATAAATGCCCGGAAGAAAAGCACCTGTGCCTCCCATCTTTTGTTGATCTCTTCAGAGAAGTTACCGTATTGTCTCATAGAATGGAGGAACTCATTCATTCTCCTTATCTTGTTGTAGGCATCATCCCAATTGCTGTAAAAACAGCTGGCTGGTGTGACTGTTGAAGGATTAAAAACATAATTGTTAGCATGTCCCGCTTTGTGTCCAAGTGCATAAGAACCATACTTGAATGTACTGGTTAAGCTTTCTGTAAGGTTCCCCGCAGCTTGTGCTGTACCAAACTGCCCATACTGGTTCAGATAAGTATAGAAGCCGTTCACATAGAGGTCAACACTAGACTCTTTCTCCCATACCACTTTGTCGGTGAGTTGATCCGTTGGAGTCAGGTCTAGCCATTCCGAACAGCTGCTTAATATAATGACAGCTGTGCCCATATATAGAAGTTCCCTAAATATTTTTTTCATTTTCAGTCGATTAAAAGTGATTATAATGAGAAATTAAGCCCGAAAGAGAGGGTTTTCTGCTGTGGATAGTACCCATTGTTAACTCCTGGCTGTTCTGGATCGATGTTATACTTGGTCAATACGCTGAATGTGAGTATATTGGACCCTTCTATAAACAGCCTGATCCTGTCGACTCCGGCTTTTCTGGTGATTGAGTTTGGTATAGTATATCCCAGCTGGAATGATTTTAAGCGGAGATAGTTTCCATTTCTGTACCAGAAAGTTGAAGAGTATGCATTGTTTGTACTTACTGTTACCAGCGAGAGACGTGGAAATTCGGCTTTCTGCTTGTCCGGTCTCCATGAGTTTTCAGGAAGGAACTGAGGAGAGTTTCCTCCGTGGTAGAAGAGCTTTGTGAAGGCTGTATTATCCATAATTCCTTCGGATCCAATTGAAGTATATACCCCCGTCAGGGCTACTGTACGTCCGAGACCCGATTGCAGTAGGATGTCGAAGTCAAATCCTTTCCATTCTCCGTTGAGGTTGAGTGAGGTTTGGAATTTGGAATAGGGACTCTTTCCGACATAACCCATATCCTGTGCGTATGAGATTTTGCCATCTCCATTTCTATCCTTATACTTGATATAACCGGGGAGAACTTTTGACCCTACAATCGTGGGCGAGTTGTCTATCTCTTCCTGCGACTGGAATAATCCTTCAGCAATGAATCCGAGTTGAGATCCCACCTCTTTGCCCGTTAATTTACGGTAATCGGGCGTGTTCTCAGAATCCCCGGCATAATAGAGCCATCTGCGATATGCCAGAGTGCCAATCCACTTAACACCATACCTGAAATCTCCGATTTTGTTGTTATGAGATATGGTAAAATCAAAACCTCTGTAATCGATCTTATTTACGTTGTCTGTACTGAAAAAATATCCACCCATTGACGGAGGGTAAGAGCCACCCACACCGCCAAGCAGATCATACTGATATTTGTAGAATACATCCAGTTCTGCTCCAAGTAGTCCCTTCCACGCCATAAATTCCGTACCTATGTTGTAGGTGATCGCTTTTGCCCAGGTTAGGTAGGGATTGCCTAATGTTCCTGAGTAGATCATGCTCTGCCTCTGATTGCCCAGTATAAGTGAATTTGAGGCAAGTGTCATTAGGTTGAGATACTGAAACGCACTAACGGCAGATGTGGCTGTTTTTCCAATACCGCCCCTAACTTTAAGATTGTCTATCCAATCGGCATGAAACCACTCCTCGTTGTTCATTCTCCATCCGGCAGACAAAGCAGGAAGATTCACCCATTGAGAGCCTGCCATACCGCTGAAAAGATAACTTCCGTCACGACGGATAGAGGCCTCTAACAGATAACGATTGTCGTAATCATAGTTTAACCTTCCCACAAAACCGATCAACCGTGACTGGCTGCTTCCTCCCGAAATAACCGGTATCTT
>NZ_DIQL01000062.1:8734-67170 GCF_002427225.1 Proteiniphilum sp. UBA5463
ATCTTCTCTTCTCCCTTACCGGTTGTATTTGTTATTTTGCTCAACTCATCGAGTTCAAGGAAGTCAAGGCCGTATCCAGTAGCTCCCAGTGTATTGCCGAAGCCACTGCGGGTTTCCGCAAGACCGAAAAGGTTGATTTTGTGTTTGTCAAACATTTTATCGTATGTGAAACTGGATTGTGTTACTATATTAGTGGAACTATGTGCACTTTCACTTAGGGTGGTGTTTCCCGAATTATTCTCAAACGGCACGTAGCCGATCGTCTCGGTTGAAGTGCTTGGTAGTGCTCCAATCAGTGTCTGAAAGGGTATGGTGAGCGTCTTGTTAAACTGAAAAAACCTGTCATATGCTCCCATAAACTTCATGCTGAGCCCCTCCATCCAAGGTGCATCATAATTGAGTGAAAAGTTGGTTTGGATGGTTGTGTTTCTGGGCCTGCTGTATCCAGACTCATAGATTGCTGCAATGGGGCTAACAGGCGATGAAGCGGTACGCGTGGAGGTATAGTACTCCTTCCCGTCTTCGTCTGTTATTTTCATTGGCAGATAGGGAAGTGCACGCACAGCCTGCTGGGGAATGTTGTGCCAATCATTGGGGTTCGCTGAATAGCTGGGTCTGTTATGTTCGTCCAGGCGTCCGGCAACATTCATCACCATTGTGATGTTGCTTGTAAGTTTTGCATCAATGTTAGCCCTCAGGTTATAACGGGTATAATTGAATTCATCCACATTCCCTTTTTGCTGAAATGCACTGATAGCTGAGAAGAATCTTACTTTCTCGGTGCCTCCTGTTGCACTTACATTGTGATTCATTGTTGACCCGATGCCGAATACTTCATCGTACCAGTTAGTATTACCCCATCCATCAATACCGGACTTCATTTTTTCAACCTGAGCTGAAGTAAATACAGGCTCATCGCCATCCATTTCCCTAGCCATGTTGTACCAGTAGGCATATCCCGGCCCGTCGAGCCACTTGATCTGATTGGCATTTTGACTAACTCCGTATGAACCGTTGTATCCTATACCCAGTTTCCCTTCTTTTCCCCGTTTGGTTGTGACAATAACTACGGAGGTTGCATTCAAACCATATACAGAGGCTGATGTGGCATCCTTAAGAATCGAGATAGACTCAATTTCATTGGGATCAATTTCATTGATGCTTCTTATCACGCCGTCCACTATGTAAGTGGCGCCTTCTCCCCTTACAAGCAGAGATGCTGCGTCCTGTCCAGGTTGTCCTGACTGTTGCAGCATGGTTACACCGGCTACTCTGGCACCAAGCACGTTTGTAACCCCCACAACCGGAGCCTTTATGAGCTCGGTATTGGATAAAGTGGAAACTGCACCCGTTACGCTTGTTCTCTTTTGTGTTCCGTAGCCCACAACAATTATTTCGTCCAGCAGCTCAATGTCTTGTTCCATGGTGACGGAAAGATAGTTTCTTCCGTTCAACGGGACCTCTATTTCTCTAAAACCCACGTAAGAGAAGACAAGGGTGCTGTTGGATGAGGGTGCAGATATAGTGAACTCTCCGGCCATGTCTGTAACGGTTCCCTGACGTGTATCTTTTAATACTACATTCACGCCAATCAAGGTTTCCCCTGTCGCATCAACAACCTTTCCTTTCACAGTCACCTGTGCATAGGATATGACAGCTGAGAAAAAGTAGAGAGATAAAAACAGAAATCGCAAGGATCTGTTTTTCTCCTTTAGAGATCGTTTTTTACTTTCCATTTGCTTCTTTTTTTAAGTTATTACTGTTTAATTAGTTTTGAAATGATGTCGTTTTTTGTGAAATATTTTTTTGCCGATGATACGCGCAAAGAGCGATTAAATCTGTTTTTCTGCCTTTGAGAAACTTCCTTAGAAGACTTTTTACTCCCTGGCTGTTTTTCGTTGCATTAATGACTTTTTTCGTTTCATACATAGGGGCGATCCTTGTGATCCCAGAGGTAACTTCCCCGTTTTTTTCTATTAAGATCCAAAGACGTCTTGTCCTGTGGTGGTTGAGACGGAGAAGGGCGGATTTTCGAATAATTTGCCCCCGCATTAACGAAAAGTATTGTTAAAATTAGTCATATTTATATTATTATAATTGGTGTTGAGAGTTGGATGAAACCAAAAAATTGTATAAATACATACAAATAAAATAACAAATAATTTAATATGCAAATTATAAGTAAATAAATTTATTATATAATCAACAATTAACAATGTTTAACGGCCGCAGCTTTAATGATTGATAAGGATTATTGTTAAAATATACAAGCCAAAACTTAATTAGATATTATAGACAATCGGTCTGAAGCCAATCGACGAATTGGTAGTTTAATGTTATTCTCTATAAAATATAGTGTTCAGGTTGTTGGTTAGAAACAGCTCAATTATTTTACAGTGTGTTGGAAATTACATTGCAATATTGATTCAGGTATCCAAATCGATTGACGCATCATTGTTTGATGTGCTAAACAGTTAATTGCAGCATTGGGATTACAGTAATAGGCTTTCAGCCTCTTCCGGGGAGCCCGGCTTGCCCACGTCTATCATCTTAAGGTTTACAGGTGTGTAACCGGCCACTCTTACCTTACTGCATATCGACAGGTAGAAATCTATGATTGAGAATTTATCCGGAAAATGTTGCATATAGCTGAGAATAGAGGTATTAAGAATATGAATCCCCGAAAAAGCAAGTTTATTGTAATTATCCGGGTTGATATCTGGAAAATGAGATTTCGTCTCCCCGTTAGTTTTATTGAGCCACCCTTTCAGTTGTAAGCTGTCGTCAAAGAGCAGATAACGTGATGTGGGGCGATCGCTGACCACTAAGGTGGCCTCTGAATTGTTCAGTTCATGTATTTTGTAGAGGCTTCGCAAATCTATATTGGAAAGGATGTCAACATTGTGAATCAGAAAAGGCTTATGATCATCAAAAAACCAGGAGGCTTTTTTGACCCCTCCTCCTGTATCGAGCAATCTATCACGTTCATCGGAAAATTCAATGCGGATATCAAAATAATCATTTGATTCCACAAAATCGATTATTTGATCAGCAAAATGGTGAATGTTGATGATGATCTCATCGAAACCGGAACCTTTTAATTTCTCGATCACATGCTGAAGCAGTGGCTTCCCTCCGACCCTGACCAAAGCTTTTGGCATGGTGTCCGTCAGGGGCTTAAGCCGTGTTCCGAGCCCTGCAGCGAAAATCATTGCTTTCATTATTTTTGAAGTTTGATGTTTGAATTTTGTGATTTAATCATATTAAAATCGTTCTGATTGGTGTTAATATATCAACAATACTGGTTAATTTCAACTCCCTATAAATCGTATTGCTCTCGTAGTTCTCTTAACGGTTAATTGATTCCTTGATAATGTCCCCACTTCTCATACGCCATCTTATCTTTTTCTGAACTCCTGCTCCAGGTTCTGTTCACGATGTACAAGTGAAACTTTTATGCCCCACGTTTTAGCAATATGCTCCGCCATATGCTGCGCTGCGTAAACCGAACGGTGTTGCCCGCCTGTACAGCCGAAGGATATCATCAGGCTGGTGAAGCTCCGTTCGATATAGCGCTTTACGTGTCTGTCCACTATAGGGTAAATATTGTTTAGAAAGTCTACAATCTCACCATCCTCTTCCAGAAATTTAATTACAGGCTCATCAAGGCCGGTTACATTATTATACCGTTCGTATTTGCCCGGGTTGTTAATGGCACGGCAATCGAACACATATCCCCCGCCGTTGCCCGACACATCGTTCGGTATCCCTTTTTTATAGGCGAAGCTGAAAATGCGCACTTCCAGTTCGTGTTTTTGAGTATCGGCAAACTGTTTCAGGTCAACCATCTCATTCAACATGCCACAGAGATATGGATATTCATCAAATCCCTCTTTCAGAAGTTCGCGCAGGTTATTCAGAGCGAACGGTACACTCTGGATAAAATGGGGCTTTTTCTCGAAATATCCTCTGAATCCGTAAGCTCCAAGCACCTGCAATGTGCGGAAAAGGACAAACTGACGTAGCTGTTTCGTGAAATCGGCTTCATTCACCGGGAAGTATTTGTTCAGAGATTTAATATATGTTTGGATAAGCTCATCTCTTAATTCATCCGGGAAACTGGCTTTTGCCTGCCATAGGAATGAAGCAACATCATAATAGACAGGACCTTTTCGACCACCCTGGAAATCGATAAAGTATGGATTCCCATTCACCAGCATCACGTTTCGTGACTGGAAATCACGATACATAAAGGTATCTGTTTCGTTTTTGAGAAGTGTATCGGCAAGCTTTTCAAAATCGTTCTCCAGCAGATCCTCCAGAAAATCCATGCCAGTTGTTTTCAAAAAGTTATATTTGAAGTAGTTCAGATCCCACATTACCGACCTGCGGTTAAATTCTGGGAGGGGGTAGCAAATATCGAAGTCGAGTCCCTGAGCTCCTTTGACCTGAAAATCGGCAAGCATGGCGATTGTTTTGTGCAGCAGCTCCTTCTCTTCGTGACTGAAAACACCCGTAAGCCTCCCCCCTTTAATGGCATCGAACAGAATATCATCGCCCAAGTCCTGTTGAATGTAGAACATTTCATCATTGGAAACAGCATGTACTTCGGGAGTATTCAACTTTTGCCTGCGAAAATGACGCGATAATTCAATAAACGCACGGTTCTCTTCTTTCGATTGCCCTGCAACACCAATTAGAGAAACGTCACCCTGTTTTAAGCGGTAGTATCTTCTGTTAGATCCTGATGATGGGAGAGGTTCTATTTCCGGATTGTATCTTCCCGTATGATCTCCGAATAACTTTACTAACTCTTTCATTACTATTATATTAGTTTTCCAGTTCTTCCAGCCAGGTATTTGCTTCTGCATCGCTTGGCATGCGCCAGTCTCCTCTGGGTGAAAGATTCACCGAGCCCACTTTAGGGCCGTCGGGCATGCAGGAGCGTTTGAACTGCTGGGAAAAAAAGCGCTTGAAGAACAGTTTCAGCCATTTAGATATTTCTTCTGAGCTGTAACTGGTGGCAAAAGCCTGATTTGCCATAAACAGTATACGTTTGGGTGAATCACCGTAACGCAGGATGCGATGCAGGAAAAAGTCATGCAGCTCATAAGGCCCCACGAACTGTTCAGTTTTCTGTGCTATTTTGCCTTCACTGTCAGCCGGCAGCAGCTCGGGACTGAATGGCGTATCAATTACGTCCCGCAGGATTTTTCCTGTCCGGTCGTCCATCCCTGTTTCAACGATCCATTCCACAAGCGTGGATACGAGCGTTTTCGGTACGCTTGCATTTACAGCATACATCGACATGTGATCACCGTTATAGGTTGCCCAGCCGAGTGCAAGCTCCGACATGTTCCCGGTTCCTACAACCAATCCGCCTATCTTGTTCGCATAATCCATCAATATTTGTGTCCGTTCGCGTGCCTGGCTGTTTTCATATGTCACATCGTGATCATCTATATCTTGTCCTATATCACGAAAATGCTGAGTAACCGCATCTTTGACCGGGATTTCCTTTACGGTTACACCTGTCGATCTCATCAGTTCAATTGCGTTGCCATAGGTGCGGCCGGTAGTTCCGAATCCGGGCATAGTGATACCAACAATATTCTCGCGTGGCAGACCCAGGATATCGAATGTTTTGATGGTAACCAGCAAGGCGAGTGTTGAGTCCAGTCCACCCGAAACGCCGATGGTTGCCTTTTTTATCCCCGTATGAAGCAACCGCTTCGCCAGCCCGTGTGTTTGAATATTAAAAACCTCTGAAAGGCTCTCATATCTCTTCTCTTCCGAGGGAACAAAAGGATGCGGGTTGAAAACTCGATACATCCTGCCCGGGAAAACAGGGGATATATTACAGTCGATCTCGGTGACACTATCTATGTTTGACATGGCGAAGTTGCTGTTTTTCATCCGGTCGTGCCGAAGTGCCCCGATGTCGATATCAGCGATAATCAGTTCACTCTCCGGAGAAAACCGTTTCGACTCCGCCAGCATGGTGCCGTTTTCGGTGATGAAGCAGGCGCCTGAAAAAACCATGTCGGTGGTAGATTCACCCCAGGTGGCTGAGGCATATATATATGCTGCATTACATCTGGCCGACTGTTGCAGTACAAGCGACTTCCGGTATCTGTTTTTACCTACCAGCTCGTTGCTCGCTGAGAGATTGAAAATCAGCTCGGCCCCCTGCATAGATAATTTTGATGAGGGAGGGGCAGGCATCCATAAATCTTCGCAAATCTCTATCCCGAAAGCAGCGAAAGGAGTCCTGAAAACTACCCCGGAAGAAGCTAGGGGTATATTTTTATAATCAATTTTTACTGAGGAAAGATGCAAATCTCCTGCCGGGGCAAACCATCTCTTTTCGTAAAATTCATTTTTGTCGGGAATAAATGTTTTTGGGATAATACCTATCACCCCTTCTTGCGACAATACCGCAGCAACATTGTAAAGCATGCTCCCTATCCTCATGGGGAGCCCGACAATGACGACTAGCGACGGCCTCTCTTTCATAAAAAGCGTCAAATCGCTTAATGATTCAAGTGCTTTCTGCTGCAATACCGTCTGAAAGAAGAGGTCGCCACAACTGTAGGCTGTGATACAGAGTTCGGGGAAGCAGAGAATCTGCACATTTTCCTTTCCGGCACGTTCTATCACCGATTTTATTTCGGCTGTGTTGTAACCGCAGTCCGCTACTTTAAGTTTTGGTGATGCGGCCGCTACCCTTATAAATCCGAAATCATTTATATTCATAATTTAACTAATTTAAATTAGAATGGCATGTACAATTACTTTTTCATAAGTTGTTTAATCCTTATCCTCTTCTTCGACAAATATTGCACGTCACTCTGTTTTATCTTCCATTGAGTTAATCTATTATTACAACAAAGATAAATAAAATGATAGATATTAGTCTAAATATTTTACATTCTTGTTATAGAGGCACTCATCGATATAGATTCCTCAAGCCTGATTAAATATTGTATTTACAGCATTAAGAATTCCCGGGAACTCCTGAAGCAATTTTTGCATGGAGCCGAAGACTAGTGAAGCGCCTGCGTCGGTCAGCACGGAGTCGGGTAGAGGCCCCGTATTTACAGCGATTGTAAAAATCCCCGCTTTCACGGCTGCTTCTATACCTAAGGGAGCATTTTCTATGACTATAGCCTGGTTGGGTGATAGGTTGCCTCCTTTCTTCAGTCCCAGGAGAAATGGCTCCGGATGAGGTTTCCCGTTAACTACATCGAATGCCGTGACCATTGTCTTACGAGAGAAGATACCGGGAAAATGAGTATCCAGACGCCCTAACAGGGCCGGCTGTCCTGAACCTGTAACCAGAATAGGCAGCAATCCTGCAGCTTTCACATATTCGAGCACCTCTTTTGCTCCCGTCATGGTTGCCCCGCTGTTATATTGTTGGAACAGTTCCGATTTACGGGCGTAAATTCTCTTCTCTTCCTCCTCTGTTGCATCACGCTGCAGGTTCCTTTGAAAAATGATGTCGATGGTTGATTTCCCAATTCTTCCTTCATGAAGATAAAATTCATTAGGCTCGTGTCTTAGATTCAGCTCATCCATCGTTTGCTGCCACGACTTATCGTGTGCGGGCATGGAATCGTATAACACTCCATCCATATCGAAGATTACAGCTTTCATATCGAACCTGCTGTAATGATGGCTTTCAAGATAATCTTTTATAATTTTTTCAATCATAATAAATAAAAAAACCGCGAGGCCGCTTGAATGCGGCCAGGCGGTTTTCAAATGGGTTATTGAATTATAGTTTCGATTTTATTGCTTTGGTTTCAGCTTCATAGCCCGGCTTCTCCAGCAGAGCGAACATATTCTTTTTGTAAGCTTCCACTCCAGGCTGATTGAATGGGTTGATACCCAGTAGATAACCACTTATGCCGCATGCTTTCTCAAAGAAGTAGATAAGTTGTCCTATATACTTTTCGTTCAATTCGGGTATCTCGATCAGCAAGTTTGGAACATCCCCGTCCACGTGAGCAATACGGGTCCCCAGTTCTGCCATTTTGTTCACTTCGTCCACCCCTTTTCCTTCCAGGTAGTTAAGCCCGTCGAGGTTGATGTCGTCGTGAGGAATCAGCACTTTTGAATTCGGTTTTTTTATAGAAATCACAGTCTCGAATATAGTACGTTCACCTTCCTGAATCCATTGTCCCATTGAGTGCAGGTCGGTAGTGAAATCCACGGCAGCTGGGAAAATACCCAGATTCTCCTTGCCTTCACTTTCACCGAAAAGCTGTTTCCACCATTCGGAGAGAAAATGCAGTTTAGAATGATAGTTCACCAGGATCTCAATTTTTTTGCCCCGTTTGTACAGTTCATTACGTATAACCGCGTAAATGGCAGGAAGATTAAAGTCGAAAGAGGTGGCTGGCCCCGTAGCATTCTCAATATCAGTGGCACCATCAACAAGTTCCCGTATATTAATCCCTGCAACGGCTATCGGCAGCAATCCCACAGGGGTCAGCACAGAGTAACGCCCCCCCACATTGTCGGGAATGACAAAAGTTTTATATCCTTCAGTATCGGCTAATGTGCGCAGTGCACCTTTGGACGCATCAGTTATTGCAACAATACGTTTTTTAGCTTCTTCCTTTCCTGCTTTTTTCTCCAGCAGATCCTTAAGAAGCCTGAAGGCGATTGCCGGTTCGGTGGTAGTCCCCGATTTGGAAATATTTATAATGCCGAACTGTTTATCATCAAGCCATGTCATCAACTCAGCCAGATAATCTTCACTTATATTATTACCCGCGTATAGAATAACCGGGCTTTTGCGCTTCTCTTTTTCCAAAAGCCAGTCGAGTGAGCACGATAGAGCATCGATCACTGCGCGGGCTCCCAAATAGCTCCCTCCTATGCCGACTACCACAACAGCTTCGCAATGGCTGCGCAGAACGGCAGCTGTATCTTCAATCTCTTTTAACACCTCGTCAGTAATGGAGGTGGGGAGAGTAACCCATCCCAGAAAATCGCTTCCTTCCCGTGAACCGTCATAAAGAGCCTGATTGGCGGCAGATGCACGGTTTGCATGTTTCAGGATATCTTCTTCAGAAAGATAATTGGACACATGCTTAATGTTTAATTGAATAATATCCATAACAGATCTGTTTAATAATATTGTAAACTGTATCGTCAAATTCTGGTTATTACGATTATAGTGTTAGTGAACTAAATCGATTAACTCCCGTGAAATTGTCCGATGAACTCCTACCAATAACGCTGTTGAATAAAAAATCAGAAATAGTCGATCAGTTTTTTAATGGCTGCCTGGGGCTGGAGCTTCTCGTACAGGATCTGGTAAACTGTCCTGGCAATAGGCATATCAATCTTAAAGCGGTCATTCAGTTCATAAATACATTTAGCCCCGTAATAGCCTTCTGCTATCATCTCCATCTCCAGCTGAGCCGTTTTCACTGAATAGCCTTTTCCTATCATTGTGCCGAGTGTCCTGTTCCGGCTGAATTGAGAGTAGCCGGTCACAAGCATGTCACCCAGATAATGCTGCTCGGTAATATTCCGTTCAATGGGCACAACACCGTCGAGAAATCGCGACATCTCCTTTGCACAGTTACTCATAAGTACTGCCTGGAAATTATCGCCGTAAAGAAGTCCCTGGCAGATGCCGGCCGCAATGGCGTAGATATTTTTCAGTACGGAAGCCAGCTCAATACCGACCACATCATTAGATATTCGCGCTTTCAGTATCCTTGAAGAGATGGCTTCGGAGAGCAGTGTTGCTTTAGTCTCATCCTTGCTTGCTACAGTAAGAAACGACAAACGTTCCAGAGCAACCTCTTCTGCGTGACAGGGGCCAGAAAGAACTCCTATATTTTCAAATGGAATTTTATAATTATCAGCAAGGAATTCGCTCATCACCATATTGTCGTTCGGTATAATTCCTTTTAATGCCGAAACCATAAACTTACCCCGGAAGGTGCTGTTCCATATCCTACGAAAATATTGTTTCACGTAGGGCGATGGGATTGCAATGATGATTGTATCAGAATCTTTGATAGCCTTCTCGAAATTGGAGTAGAATGTAATATGCGCCAGATTGAACTTTACATTTGTCAGGTAATTGGGATTATGTCCCAGCTTGTAAAATCCTTCAATCTGATCGTCACGGCGTATGAACCAGTTCATTTGCTTTTGGTTCATCAATACAATTTTGGCTAGTGCTGTTCCCCAAGTACCGCCTCCCAAGATGCAGATTTTGCCGATAGAATCCATGATGTATTTTTTTTCAGTATGTCAGGCATTAAAGTCCAGATGCTTTTGCTATCCAACTTTTCACCTCATCGGGTGTTGGATTATCTAATCCCATTTTGAACTTTTTATTCATCCCGCATAAATCCTGGTGTAGCTTGTTGGGATTGACCTCTTTCAGGCTTTTAGCTTGAAGGTAACCTGCTTTTTGAACCACAGCCACCCACTCTTCAGGAATGCCGAGATCAGTAAATATGGAGGAGCTGTCTCTCTTGACAGTCTTTTCAGGACGCATCATAGGGAATAGAAGCACTTCCTGGATGGCAGTCTGTCCGGTAAGCAACATGGTGAGCCTGTCCATTCCTATACCCATTCCCGATGTAGGTGGCATGCCATATTCCAGTGCACGAATAAAATCCTGATCGATGAACATTGCCTCATCATCACCCTTTTCAGATAATCGAAGTTGTTCTTCAAACCGTTCACGCTGGTCAATAGGGTCGTTCAATTCGGTATAGGCATTTGCCAGCTCTTTCCCGTTGACCATCAACTCAAACCGTTCGGTCAACTCGGGATTTTCCCTGTGCCGTTTACAAAGAGGGGACATCTCTATGGGATAATCGATGATGAAGGTAGGTTGAATATACTTCCCTTCGGCTTTCTCGCCAAATATTTCATCGATCAGCTTGCCTTTTCCCATTGTTTCATCCTGCTCCACACCAAGTTTTTTGCATACATCACGGAGCTGGTTCTCGTCCATCCCGCTGATATCAATCCCGGTATGCTCCCTGATGGCATCTATCATTGTAACACGCTTATATGGTGCTTTAAAATCAATTTCGGCATCACCTACATTCACCTTGGTGGTCCCCAGCACTTTAAGGGTGACACTCTCCAGCATTTGTTCTGTAAACTCCATCATCCACTTATAGTCCTTGTAGGCGACATATATTTCCATGGCGGTGAACTCAGGATTGTGAGTGCGGTCCATGCCCTCGTTGCGGAAGTTTCTGGAGAACTCGTACACCCCCTCAAATCCTCCCACGATAAGCCTTTTCAGATACAACTCATTGGCTATTCTGAGATAGAGATCTATATCGAGTGCATTCATATGGGTAGTGAATGGCCGTGCAGCTGCTCCGCCGGGGATGCTTTGCAGTACGGGAGTGTCAACCTCCAGATAGCCCCGCTGATTGAAAAACTCACGCATAGCATCGAACAGAAGAGTCCGTTTCACGAATATCTCCTTTACATTGTCGTTAACCAGCAGGTCAACATATCTCTGACGGTAGCGTAACTCCGGATCGGAGAACTTATCATATACCACACCGTCTTTCATTTTTACAATGGGAAGTGGCTTCAGAGACTTCGATAACACCGTGAACGTTTCAGCATGTACCGAGATCTCACCAGTCTGCGTTCGGAAGACAAATCCTGTAATGCCCACTATATCACCTATGTCGGTGAGTTTCTTGAATATGGTATTGTATAGGTCCTTGTTTTCTCCCGGGCAGATATCGTCTCTGGTTATATACACCTGGATACGACCTTTCGAGTCCATCAGTTCAATGAAAGATGCTTTACCCATGATGCGGCGGGTCATTATACGCCCCGCGATACTTACCTGACGGCGAACGTCTTCGTCTCTGAACTTATTTTTAATATCTGTGGAATAGGCGTTCACATCATACAAGGCGGCGGGATAAGGTTCCACTCCCAGCTGTCTTAATTCATCCAGACTCTGCCGGCGTATGATTTCCTGTTCGCTTAGTTCTAAATTTTGCATGTTCTGATTGAATGGTTTGTGCAGCAATGCCCAAATTTTTCACAAAAGTACAAAATTATTCACTAATACACATCTTTTATTGCAACTACATAAATATCTGCACAAATTTGTTTCTGTTAAAAATTTGGATATTTGTACAATCTCCTACTCTTTCTCGCGACAACATAATACGAACGAATTACTATTCTGTGTATCACTTAACGAAAAAAATGCTCGCCGCAGCATAGTTCAGGCTGGCAGGAAACGGCAGATATTCATGGTGGTTATATCTTATTTGGGATTCGTGGAAATTGTCAGAAAATAATTAAAGAAAAATTTCTTTAATTCAATTGTGTTTATTACATTTGCTGGAGGAAACAATATGGATTAACACAGAAAGCGTCAATTCAATATTGCTGCCTGTTTCATTGTTTATACATTTTAAAAATATGTCTTATGGAAACGCTTACCAATACTTCTGTTTCCGGAAAAGCCCTCGATGAGATCATTGAAAAATACCGGGGAAAACCCGGCATGTTGCTTTCTGCCCTGGAAGAGATACAAGAGAAAAACGAACTGAAATTTCTTCCAGGTGAAACGTTGGCTGAAATATCAAGTAAATTGAATATACCCTATACGCAGGTATATAGTGTAGCCACATTTTACTCCTACTTCAATCTCAAGCCTCAGGGCAAACACTCTGTTGTTGTCTGTAGAGGTACAGCTTGTCATACTAAAGGGTCGAAAGCACTTTTGGATGATGTAGCAGCCATTTTGGGTTTCAGGAGAGATGTGGATGGTGCTGACTCTAAATACACCACTCCCGACAATATGTTTACGGTAAAAACTGTAGCTTGCTTTGGACAGTGCGCTCAATCGCCAGTTGTTGAGGTGGATGGGGCTATTTACAGTAATGTGAATTCTCAGAAGTTGCTGAAAATCCTGAAAAGGGTAAAAAGGGAAAAACTGACAAATACAGGCAAGCCATATGAAACCGTATGAAATAAAAATATTGCAAGATCAAAACAGGGAGAGAATTCTTCCTCTCGAACCAATGATTCTGATAGGGATGGGTACCTGCGGTATAGGCAACGGAGCCGATACTGTTTATCGTCATTTAATCAATCAGATAGAAAGTGAAGGTGTCGATTGTAAGCTCAAACAGACGGGATGTTTCGGTTTCTGTTCACAAGAGCCGCTGGTAATGCTATACAAGCCGGGTAAACCGATGCTGGCCTACTGCAAAGTACACGAAAAGGATATAAAACGTATCATCGAAAGCATTAAGAGTGATAAGATCTGCCGGAATAAGCTTTTGTGCAGAATAGACCTATGGGATTTTCTCACTTCAAAGGTGGAATTCGGAAGAGGATACGAAGATGTGCCTCATTGGGATGAGATCCCGTTTTTCAAGGGACAGGTAAAGGTGGTGCTGCGCCACGCAGGGTTTATCGACCCTGAGGAGATCCTCGACTATATTGCAGTAGGAGGATATAGCGCCCTTGCCAATGTGCTCTCGGGTATTGAACCTGAAGAGGTGATAAGCGAGGTTGTGAAATCGAAGCTTCGCGGACGGGGGGGCGCCGGATTCCCTACAGGGTTAAAATGGTCGATCATGCAAAAGCAGGAATCAGCCGGTAAATATATTATCTGTAATGCCGATGAAGGCGATCCGGGTGCTTATATGAACCGAAATGAAATTGAAAGTGACCCGCACATGCTAATAGAAGGAATGCTTATTGGTGCATACGCAATGGGAGCCGATAGAGGCATTGCATACGTCAGAGCTGAATACCCTCTCGCCGTGAAACGATTAAAAAAAGCTATTGAACAGGCAGAGAAACTTGGCCTGATAGGTGAAAATATCCTTGATTCAGGCTTTAGTTTCAGAATGGACGTCGTTGAGGGCGCAGGAGCGTTTGTTTGCGGTGAAGAGACGGCGTTGATTGCATCTATTGAAGGAAACGCCGGACGCCCGTTGCCCCGTCCTCCATACCCTGCGGAAAAGGGTCTGTATGGGAAACCGACCAACATAAACAATGTGGAGACGTGGTGTAATGTGCCGGTCATAATTGAGAAAGGAAGCGATTGGTTCAGAGGTATCGGGACTGAGAAAAGTACAGGTACAAAAGTATTTTCGCTGGTCGGCAAGGTGAAGAATACCGGATTGGTGGAGCTCCCGTTAGGCTCCAGTCTGGAGCAGTTCGTATTCAGTATCGGAGAAGGGACAGGCACCACCAAAAGAGTGAAAGCAGTACAGATAGGAGGCCCTTCAGGAGGCTGCATACCACTGGAATATTTTTCTACGCCCGTAGATTACGAATCGCTGAACAGCATAGGTGCTATAATGGGCTCGGGAGGCATGGTTGTGATGGATCAGGACAACTGTATGGTTGATGTTGCACGCTATTTCCTTGAATTCAATTCAGGGGAGTCGTGCGGAAAATGTACACCCTGCAGGGAGGGGCTGGCTCAGGCTCTCGCCATTCTTACCCGCATCACGGCGGGACATGGCACTGAAGCGGATTTGGCTATGCTTGAGCTGCTTGGTGGTGTTATAAAGGATTCATCACTTTGCGCACTCGGGCAGACCGCCCCAAATCCCATAATGACCACTTTGAAATACTTCAGGCATGAATATGAGGAGCATATAAGGGAAAAACGTTGCCATGCAGGTACATGTGAATCGTTGTTTATGGCGCTTTGCGAAAACAGCTGCCCCCTACATATGAATATTCCTGGATATATAGAACTTATAAAAGAGGGCAGGTGGGAGGATGCTTTTGAACTTACACTGCGAGATAATCCACTGCCTGGCACCTTAGGAAGGATATGTCACTTTCACTGTCAGATGCGATGCCGCCGTGAGATGCTTGATCAGCCTGTTTCACAGGGCGAGATTCACCGCTATCTTGCTGATACCATATACCAGCTAGGTAAAGAGGGGGAGATATACCGGAATCTGGCCAAAGAGAAACTGCCATCTACCAGGAAAAGGATTGCCATTATTGGCGCAGGCCCCGCAGGTCTTACAGCTGCATTTTATCTTGTGCGACTTGGCCATGAAGTCACTATTTACGATGCCATGCCAGAGGCAGGTGGAATACTGCGCTACGGTATTCCGCAGTACCGTTTACCTAAAGAGCTGCTGCAAAAAGAGATAAAAGTGGTCAGAAAACTGGGTGTTCAGTTTAAAATGAACCGGAGGTTGGGAGAGAATCTCTCACTTGAGGAGTTGAAAAAAGAGTTCGACGCTGTTTTTATAGCTATAGGAGCGTGGAAAGATGTTAAAATAAATATTCCGGGGGTAAATGCGAAGGGGGTATTTGCCGGGACCGAAATACTGAAAAGCATGGCAATGGGTGAAATTCCACAAGCCGGGCAGCATATTGTGATCATCGGTGCGGGAAACGTGGCTTTAGATGCTGCCCGCTCTCTCCTGCGACTGGGTAAAGATGTAACAATTGTATACCGTCGGGAAAAGAACGATATGCCTGCAAATGCCATTGAAATACTGGAATCGGAAGAGGAAAAGATAGGTTATTGTTTTCTCTCTTCACCTATAGAAATTATTACCGGCCAATCAGGGCAGGTGTGTGCACTTCGTATTGAAAGAATGAAACCGGGAGGTGTCGACCGGTCAGGAAGACGAATGTCTGTAGCTACGGGTATATTTGAAGAGATACCCTGCGATTCGGTTATACTTGCAATCGGTGAACGGGTTGGTTCCGAGAGTTTGGCGGACTCTTTGGAGGTGGGCAATGATGGCAGAATAAACGTCAACCGGTTTAGTTTTCAAACTTCCGATCCTAAAATATACGCTGGCGGTGATGCTGTCAGCGGCCCAGCTACTGCCGCCGAAGCAATGGGTATGGCAAAGATGGCTGCTGCTGCTATAGACAGAGTGTTGATGAACGAAGATAGATTTCACCTTCTGTCACGCAAGTTCGACTATGGAGATAAAGTGCCTGTGAATCCCAGGCCGTGTACCGGGAATGTTGCCAGAAAGCTCTCTGTAAGAGACCGGGTGAACAATTTTAATGAGATTTCATTCGGGTTTACAGGTGAACAGGCACGTAATGAAGTGGAGAGATGCCTCAGATGCGATGTAAGATGTCAATAGAAAAAAAGCATACTATGGAAGTAAGAATAAATAATCAGGTAGTTCAGGTAGCCGATGGTAGTACCATATGGCAGGCATGCAGCTCTGTAGGTATTCATGTGCCTTCGTTATGTTATCTGAAAGATGTATCACAAAACGCTTCCTGCGGCGTGTGCGTAGTTGAGGTGAAAGGGGCGAAGTCTTTGTTGCGCTCCTGTATCACAAAAGTCACTGAAGGGATGGAGATATTGACTGATAGCCCGCGTGCTATGGAAGCTCGGAAAATGAACGTTGAACTGTTGCTGGCCAACCATCCGCAGGATTGTTTGGTTTGCAGCCGAAACGGAAACTGTGAACTGCAGCAGTTGACCTTTACTTTGGGAATCAACACAAGGCGATTTGAGCGAACTCGTAAAGAACACCTTGCTAAAGACGAGTCATCTTTATCGTTGGTGCGGGATCCGGAAAAGTGTATTCTTTGCGGACGATGTGTGGCTGTCTGCAGCAACATGCAGAATGTGAGGGTTATAGATTTTGTGGGGCGAGGGCTTAAGACAAAGATATCAACTTTTCTTGACCGGGGCTTAGGCTTGGTAGCATGTACAAACTGTGGCCAATGCTCATTAGTATGTCCTACGGGTGCTATCACTGAAAAAAGCTATGTCAGCGACGTGAGGGCTGTATTGCAGGATCCGGGGAAAGTGGTACTGGTGCAAACAGCACCCGCCGTACGCGTGGGTATCGGGGAGGCCATGGGAATGCCTTATGGAAGCCTGGTAACGGGGCAGATGGTTGCCGGGTTGAGACGTCTTGGTTTTTCGAGGGTCTTTGATACCGATTTTGCGGCAGACCTTACCATTGTTGAAGAGGGTAATGAGTTGCTTCAACGCATAAGAAACGGTGGCGTCTTGCCAATGATAACATCCTGTTCACCGGGATGGATAAAGTTTATTGAACATTTTTATCCACAGCTGCTGGAACATTTGTCTACATGTAAATCTCCACAACAGATGTTTGGTGCGGTAGCCAAAACCTATTACGCCGAAAAAACAGGTACCGACCCGAGAGATATAGTTGTAGTTTCTGTTATGCCCTGCACCGCCAAGAAATATGAGGCCCGAAGGCCCGAAATGGATGGTGCATTCCAATACTGGAAAGAGAGAATGAGCCTTACGGAGGAGGAACGATTCTTTGATGTAGATTATTCTCTAACCACAAGGGAACTGGCTCGTATGTTTCGTGAATCGGGTATTGAATTCACGCAGCTTCCGGATGAAGAGTTCGACAGCCCACTGGGCGAATCGACAGGTGCGGCAGTGTTGTTCGGATCCACGGGTGGTGTTATGGAAGCAGCGTTAAGGACTGCTTATGAGCTTTATACCGGGAGAAACCTGAAGAGTTTAGATTTCAAGTCGGTCCGGGGATTACAGGGGATAAGAGAAGCCGATATAGATATGAACGGAACAACTTTGAAAGTTGCTGTTGGCAACACGCTGAAAAATGCTGCTTTGTTGCTCGATCAGATAAAAAATGGCACATCACCTTACGCATTTATCGAGGTAATGACCTGCCCGGGAGGCTGCCTGGGCGGAGGAGGCCAGCCTATACCGACCAATGCCGAAATACGGGAAAAGCGTGCTGAATCAATCTATTTTGAAGATGAACACAAAACGATACGTAAATCTCATGAAAACCCCGAAATTGTAAGGATTTATGAGGATTTTCTCATGTGCCCCATGAGTGATAGATCGCATCATCTGTTGCATACGCACTATGTGAAAAGGTCGGTTTAAGCGGTTTTACATACCGATTATCAGCATGAGTCCCCTCCTGAAAGTCTCTTTCATTACAATCGGATAAAACAGATATTAATATTCAATACATTATAAAAAACCATTTTTGATATTCCCGATTTTTTGGAGCAGACTCAAATAATTATTTTTTAATTTATTTTGGCTTTGTTAGCAGACTTAAGCATTTAATAACAGAGTGGTTTATGCAGGACTCAGGAGGAGTATGAAAGATTAGTTAAGCATTTATTAAATGGTTGTGTGATTGTCTGTTTAGACTGATTTTCAAGAGAGCTGCCTGGTTGTTTGCTTATATCGGCATCACGGAAAATTTGATAAATTATTGAATTTAATTACCGAAAAATTTCTTTAATTTGAAAAAAATGGTTTACTTTGTAGTATAAAGTAGTAAAAACATTTTAATTACCTAATATTCAGATTGTTGAAAAGGTGTTTTTAGCTCTGCAATGTTACCTTTGTCAAGACATATTTGATAAAACAACCACAATATGATACAAATTGTTGCAAAGTAACACATCATAAAAACACAAAGAAAGCTATTTTTCGTACATTGTTTGAAATAAAAAATGAATTTACAAAGGGTAAACGAGATTATCGACGGAACAATACAACTCGATTGTAACACTCTTCACAATTACACAAATGCTTTTGCTTCTGATTTGATGAGTGATGTATTGCGATTTCAGATGGAGAACACCATCCTTATTACGGGTTTGTGCACAGTGCAAGCTATCCGTACTGCAGAGATCATCAATATTTCCTGCATAATTTTCGGCAGGGGCAAACAGGTTACGGATGAAATGTTGGCTTTGGCAAAGGAACATAATATATCAATTGTTGCAACAGATTCAACAGTTTTTGAGATTTCAGGGAAACTCTATCAAAATGGGTTGAAACCGGTTTCCCTATGAAGATGCATTACAACATAGAGGGGGGAAATTTCAGCGCGGCAGGACGGGCAAGCTCTGAGGTGAAAAAAACTCTTAAACAGTTCAATATATCGCCTATTATTGTGCGAAGGATAGCCGTGGCGCTCTACGAAGCCGAAGTAAACGTTGTGGCACACGCTTGGAAAGGGATAATGAGTGTGGATATCACGCCGGAGGGAATCGATGTGGTTGTTGAGGATGAGGGGCCTGGAATTGAAGATATTGACAAAGCGATGGAAGAGGGCTTTTCTACTGCTACTGATGAGGTTCGTCAAATGGGATTTGGAGCCGGGATGGGACTGCCTAATATCAAAAGAAACTGTGATGAGATGTATTTGTCATCTACACCCGGGACAGGAACAAGGCTTGAGATAAAAGTTTTTTTCAACGGCTAGCCGGCTTATTGGAATAGTATCCGGATACTTTTAGGTACAAAATGAAAGACAGGAACTATACACATTCAATTCAGATTGATACAAATAAATGTATCGGTTGCTCGCATTGTATGCGTGTTTGTTCTACACAGGCTATCCGTATTGTGGAGGGGTATGCGCGCATTCAACCGGAAAGATGTATCGACTGCGGCGAATGTTACCGTGTTTGTCCTCAACGGGCCATTTACGCTAAGGATGACGGTTTCATTTCCATAGAGAGGGACGGATACCGGATTGCACTGGTGCCCTCTGTCTTTATTGGCCAATTTCCTTCAGAATATTCGGCCACACAGGTACTTGATGCGGTAAAACAGTTGGGCTTTGATGAGGTATATGAGGTGGAGCAGGCAGTGGATTTCATGAAAGAAGCCTATGAATCTGTTGCGAAAGAGGAACTGCCTCATCCGCTTATCAGTTCGTTTTGTCCTGCAATAGTCCGCCTTATTCAGGTTCAATACCCTTCGCTTACAGAGCTGATTTTGTTGCTGAAAGCACCTCACGATGTAGTTGCTCTCTATCTCAGAAAATTGAAGGAGAGGGAGGGTATGGACCCGGGGAAATTGTTCATATATTATATTACCCCGTGCGCTGCGAAAATTGTTGCAGCCCGTGCACCCGTAGGTGAGCTGCAATCGCCTATCGATGCTACAATAAATATGACCGAGATCTATAACAAGGTTTCAAAAATACTGCATGGAAAGAAAAATCCCGGGTTACACAAAAAATTTGCAAATATGAGCCCCGATTCGGTCAACTGGTCGTTGTCGGGGACCGAAAAGAAATATTTTCCTGGTAGAAGCTTGGCTATTGACGGGATAGATAATGTGATTGAGTTTCTTGAAAAGCTGGAATCGGGACATATCGCCGAAATAGATTTTCTAGAGATGCGTGCCTGTGACCAGGGGTGTGCCGGGGGCATCCTTTGTCCCGGTAACAGATTCCTTACAGTGGAACGATTGGAACATAGGCATAAAAGATTGCAAAAGCTGAAAAAGGCCGACAAAGGAGTTGTGAGAAATCCACTTATGGAGTATAAGGAGGTGCTTCATGCACTTTCCAGTGTCGATCCGGTTTATCCACGCGATGGACTGCTGTTGGATGAAGATATGGAGAAGGCGTTGATTAAGCTGCAGCGAATTGAGCGGCTTATGACCTACTTTCCCGGTTTCGATTGCGGTGCCTGCGGTGCACCGGGCTGCAGGAATCTGGCCGAAGATATTGTAAGAGGCAAAGCGAGCATATCTCATTGTGTTTTTGTGCAGCGTGTTATGGAGAAAAATTACAAACTGAGCCCTGATCAGGCCTTTGTGGTTATAGAAAAGATATGGGGCAGGAACAGGCTCAATAAATACAGAGATTCACATGGAAAAGAATCTTAAACAGCTTACAGAAGAGCTGAATTTTGAATGTCTTACGGGTAACTCTCTGTTAGAGAGAGCGGTGCAGTCGGCTTATGTGTCTGATTTGCTGAGTGATGTGATGGGTAAAGCACAACCTAAAATGCTTTGGGTTACATCGCAGGTACATAAAAATATTGTGGCGGTTGCTTCGCTTAAAGAGTTAAGTGCAGTAATAGTGGTCAATGAGCGGATTGTTGCTCAGGAGGTATTGGATCATGCCGAAGCTGAGGAGGTAGTTATACTAACATCCGGGATGCCTGCTTTTGAAACTGCCGGAATACTGTATGAGTGGTTGAAGGAGGTTGATTGAGCACGTGGCATGAGCGACGCGCAACTGACAACAAAGTTGAATAAAGCGAAAAAGAGAGGAGTTAAATGAACTGTTTCAATGCCGATTTGCACATTCACACCTGTTTGTCACCGTGCGGCAGCCTTGATATGAGCCCGGGGAATATTATCCGTACGGCGAAGGCGAAGGGGCTGCATATGATAGCAATCACCGACCACAACACCACCCGGAATGTACGTGTTTGCGTGGAAATTGGCAGCAGGGAAGGCGTTTATGTTATACCCGGGTGTGAGGTGAACACAAGGGAAGAGGTCCACTGCCTATGTTATTTCCCTCATTTGCAGGCATTGGAGGAGTTTCAGAACTATCTGGAAGAGAGAATGACCGATGTGAAAAACGATCCTCGCCGCATGGGATACCAGGTAGCTGTAGATGAGAATGATCTGATAGTGTATGAAGAAGAGCGCTCTTTATTTATGAGTATTGATGATGAGATAGAGGGCGTGGCAGGAGAGGTACACAGGCTGGACGGAATTTTCGTGCCGGCTCATATCGACAGGCCGAAAAACAGCCTGTTCAGTCAGCTGGGTTTTATACCTTTCGATCTTGAGTATGATGCGCTTGAGGTGTCAAAAGCTACAACGCCGGAAGAGTTTGTAAAAAAACACCAGGGTCTTAAAGGTAAACGGTTCCTCCAAAACTCCGATGCCCATTATCCGGAAGATATTGCTTCAGTGTATAATCGCTTCAATATGGAGAGGCCAGATTGGGAATGTTTTAGAACATTTTTTGCTGAAAACCGGAATAAGGGATCTGAAATATATTGCACTAATGGTTGATATGGCGATGCATATGATGGATATAGTACAGAATTCCATTCGGGCGGAAGCGAAGAAAATCTGTATATCTTTTAATGAGGATAGTATAGGAAACAGGCTAATATTCAGGGTAGAAGATGATGGAATAGGAATGAGCGGAGAGGCAGTGAAAAAACTGGCCGACCCTTTTTATTCTACTCGAACCACCAGAAGAGTTGGGTTAGGCGTTCCTTTTTTAAAAATGACTTGCGAGCAGGCCGGAGGTTCGCTGGAGGTACTATCTGAAGAGGGTAAAGGGACAACAGTTGAAGCGGTTTACCGTACTGATAACCCCGACTGTCTACCGCTGGGAGATATTGCGGGATATCTGGCTTTGTTGTTGAAAGCTAATCCGGGGATTCATTTTAGGTTTGCCTATAAGGTAGATGGGAAGCTATTTGAAATTGATTCCAATGAAATGAAGTTGCAGGGGATAGATTT
The DNA here is from genome assembly GCF_002427225.1 of Proteiniphilum sp. UBA5463. Lineage (NCBI taxonomy): Bacteria > Pseudomonadati > Bacteroidota > Bacteroidia > Bacteroidales > Dysgonomonadaceae > Proteiniphilum > Proteiniphilum sp. UBA5463. The sequence continues at coordinate 31,002 of NZ_DIQL01000062.1, forward strand.
GCAATACCCGCAGATGTTGCCGGCAGTAAAAGAGTTTATAAACGAAAACCTGAAAGAGATATTCAAAATGAGGCCTTTGAATAGCTTTCTATGCAGGTAGCAGTGGGGGTGGAAACAGCTACAATAAATAACTTATAACTATTAATATATGAATAATATGAATGGAATAAAAACACTTGCCGACCTGAAAAAGAAACAGGAAGAGGTAAAATCCATCCTCGACTTAAGGAACAGGGCTGAGAACCCCGAGTCAATTGTTCAGGTGAAGGTGGCTATGGCCACATGCGGAATAGCCTCTGGAGCTAAAGAGGTGATGGAGTACTTCGTGGAAGAGCTCGATAAGAGAAGAATAGATGCGGTAGTAACACAGACAGGATGCATGGGTTACTGCTTTGCCGAACCTACCGTGGAAATAACCATGCCGGGAAAAGAACCGATGGTTTTCGGATATGTAAATCCTAAAAAAGCCGACGAGATAATAGAACGCTATATCAAAGATGGCGAACTTGTCGACGGTATAATACCACAAAATTATAATACTATCTAAAATACAACTAAATATGAGTCAATACAAAATGCACCTTCTCGTATGCGCAGGGACCGGATGCAATTCATCGGAAAGCAGCCTGGTTTACGAAATGTTACGCGATGAGGTTGAGAGAAAAGAATTGAAAGAGGATGTACAGATTATCCGTACCGGCTGTTTTGGTTTTTGCGAAAAGGGGCCAATAGTGAAAGTCTTGCCAGATAACACGTTCTACACCCAGGTAAGGCCTTCTGACGCAAAAGAGATTATTGATGAACATGTTATCAAGGGGCGAAAGGTAAATCGTCTGCTTTATACAGATCCCGAGACCGAGGAACATATACTCGATTCAAAACATATGGGCTTCTATAAGAAGCAGTTGCGTATAGCGCTTCGTAACTGTGGAACCATCGATCCCGAGAATATTGATGAATCGATTGCCCGAGATGCATACCAGGCATTAGGTAAAGTTCTTACAGATTACTCTCCGCAGGAGGCCATTGATGTGATCAAGAAATCGGGATTGCGTGGCCGTGGCGGTGCGGGATTCCCTACAGGCCTGAAATGGGAGATTGCTAGCAGGAACGAAGCCGATCAGAAGTATGTGGTCTGTAATGCCGATGAAGGCGATCCGGGGGCTTTCATGGATCGCTCCATCCTTGAGGGTGACCCCCACTCTGTACTTGAAGCTATGATTATTTGCGGCTATTGCATAGGCGCAACCAAAGGATTGATATATATAAGGGCAGAATATCCGCTGGCTATAAAACGACTGAAGATTGCAATAGCGCAGGCAAGGGAGTACGGATTGCTGGGTGATAATATTTTCGATGCCGGCTTCAACTTCGATATAAGCCTTAAATATGGTGCAGGTGCTTTCGTCTGCGGTGAAGAGACAGCACTCATAAACTCTATGGAAGGGAAAAGGGGTGAACCGTCCAACAAACCTCCATTTCCGGCACAGAGCGGATATATGGGAAAACCTACGAACGTTAACAATGTGGAGACTCTTGCCAATATACCTGTGATTATTCAAAGAGGGGCCGAATGGTTCTCTTCAATCGGAACCGAAAAGTCGAAGGGGACTAAAGTGTTTGCACTTGCAGGAAAGATAAATAATGTGGGATTGATTGAGGTGCCAATGGGTATTACGCTTAGAGAGATTATTTACGAGATTGGCGGCGGAATAAAAAACGGCAAGAAATTCAAGGCGGTGCAAACAGGAGGGCCTTCAGGAGGATGCCTTACAGAGAAGCACCTTGATACGCCGATAGATTATGAAAGTCTTACTGCTGCAGGCTCAATGATGGGTTCAGGAGGCATGATTGTGCTTGATGAGGATGACTGCATGGTATCGGTAGCCAAGTTCTACCTGGGTTTTATTGTGGAAGAGTCCTGCGGAAAATGTGCACCCTGCCGCATCGGCAACAAACGGCTTTATGAAGCCCTCGAAAGAATCACCGATGGCAAAGGCAAACAGGAAGATATAGAAAAGCTGAGAAACTTAAGCAGTGTCATTAAAGATACTTCGTTGTGCGGATTAGGACAAACTGCTCCCAACCCGGTACTCTCAACACTCAACAACTTCATGGATGAGTACAAGGAGCATGTGCATGATAAAAAATGCCGTTCCGGCCAGTGTCGTAACCTCCTATACTATGTGATTTCTGAAGAAGATTGTATCGGATGTATGGCATGTAAGCGGGTTTGTCCTACACATGCAATCAGTGGAGAAAAGAAAGAGCCACATGTTATCAATCAGGAGATATGTATTAAATGCGGCGCCTGCATGGAGAAATGTCAGTTTGAAGCAATCAGCCTGAAAAGTGATTATAAGGTTAGTGTAATGGCCAATTAAACAGGAATTATCAATAACATCGAGCAATAGTTGAGGGAGATATTAAAATAGTCCTGGCAATTGCTCCGTAAACCTAAAAAAATAATGATAGAACTCACTATAGACAAGAAAAAAGTAAGGGTAGAAAAAGGGACTACCATCTTAAAGGCTGCACAGCAGGTGGGAGTGGAAATTCCGACACTGTGCCATTTTGAGTTGTGCGACCTGGATATTGAAAATAAACCCGGAGGATGCCGTATTTGTGTTGTGGAGGTGGAGGGGCGCAGGAATCTTGCTCCATCGTGTATGACCGAAGCTCAAGATGGCATGGTGATAAATACACACAGTATCAGGGTGCTTAACGCCAGGACAACAGTATTGAAACTCATTATCTCAGACCACCCGTTCGACTGCCTGGTATGTGCTAAATCGGGCCATTGCGAACTGCAGAGCCTTGCAACACAGTTTGGAATACGCAGCCTCCCGTATGAAGGAGAGCAGTCGCATTACAGGAAGGATACTTCACCCTCAATAATACGTGATGTAGATAAATGTATTATGTGCCGACGCTGTGAAATGATGTGCAACGAGGTGCAGACAGTGGGTGCTCTTGCAGCAGTAAACCGCGGCTTTATGTCGGTTGTGGCACCCGCTTTCGAGATGAACCTTGAAGACTCTCCATGTACCTATTGCGGACAGTGTGTATCGGTATGCCCGACAGGCGCTCTTACCGAAGTGGATCACACCAACGACATTATAAGAGCTTTGAATGATCCCGCCAAAACTGTTGTAGTACAGACAGCACCAGCTGTTCGCGCCGCTTTAGGAGAAGAGTTCGGACTGGAAGCGGGAACGCTCGTTACTGGTCGGATGGTGGCGGCGTTGCGGGAGCTGGGATTCGACTATGTTTTTGATACCGACTTTAGTGCCGACCTTACCATTATGGAGGAGGGGACGGAGTTGCTGCAGCGCATTCAGGGCCATCTGGCCGGAGACACTTCTGTCCGTCTGCCTATACTCACGTCGTGCTGCCCTGGATGGGTTAACTTCTTTGAACACAACTTTTCTGATCTTTTGGATGTGCCATCTACTTCAAAGTCGCCACAGCAGATGTTCGGAGCGATAGCAAAATCATGGTTTGCAGACAAGATCGGAGTCAACAGGAAAGATCTGGTAGTGGTATCCATTATGCCATGCCTGGCAAAGAAGTATGAATGTCAGCGCGATGAGTTCAGTGTAGCCGGTAATGCCGATGTCGATTTTTCCATCTCTACTAGAGAGCTGGCAGCATTTATAAAACAGGCTAACATCGATTTTCTGAATCTTCCCGATGAAGATTTCGATGACCCGCTGGGTGAGTCGTCAGGAGCAGCTGTAATTTTCGGTAACACCGGTGGAGTAATTGAAGCTGCTTGTCGTACTGCATACGAGCTGCATACTGGTAAAACTCTTGAAGAGGTTGAATTTCACGAGCTGCGCGGAGTAGAGGGTATCCGGTCTGCCACCATAGATTTCGACGGGTTAAAGCTAAATATAGGAATAGCTCATGGGTTGGGGAACGCTCGCAAATTGCTGGATGAAGTGAGAGCTGGAACTTCGCAATATCATGCTATTGAGATTATGGCATGCCCCGGAGGCTGCATTGGCGGAGGTGGACAGCCTTATCATCATGGTAACAGCAGAATCCTTGCCAAACGTGCTGCCGCTATCTACACCGAGGATGAGCGCAAAACCATCCGCAAGTCGCACGAGAACCCTTCAATTATAAGGCTCTACCGTGAATTCCTGGGCGAACCGGGGAGCCATAAAGCCCACAGTTTGCTGCATACTGAGTATTTTCCTAAAAGCAATGAGGTTTCAATTCATTTAAATGGTCCGAATAGTAAGTAAAAAAGCAGAGAAGATATGAATAAAAAATTTAGTATATCGCCCGAAGTATTCGCTTGTATGGAAAAAGTGGCAGGTACCGACGGCATAGAGGTAAAGGTGAACCTTTCCAGAGAGAAAATAGAGAAGATTAATAATATATGTGACTCATACGGCAACGATCCCGGAGAGCTTATAAACGTGCTGCATGAAACACAGCATGAGTTCGGCTATCTGCCGGCAGAGGTGCAGGATGTGATTGCCCATAACCTTCATCTCTCCGTTGCTCATGTTTATGGTGTGGTGACTTTTTATTCGTTTTTCACGATGATCCCTAAAGGTGAACACCCAATATCGGTCTGTACCGGGACAGCATGTTATGTAAGAGGTGCCGAGATGGTACTGGAGGAGTTCAAGAAAGTACTGAACATTAAGGTAGGGGAGACTACTCCCGATGGCAAGTTCTCCATCAACTGCCTGCGATGCGTGGGGGCGTGCGGACTGGCTCCTGTAGTGCTTGTGGGAGAGAAAGTGTATGGGCGTGTATCTCCAGATGGCGTAAAAAATATTTTGAATGAGTACAGAAAATAGTCTACTTTAATTTATTCAATCCCTGTTCAAGGTCGGCAATGATATCTTCTGAATTCTCCAATCCTACAGACAGGCGGATAAGCCCGTCGCTTATGTTGCCGGCAAACCGTTCTTTGGGTGAATAGGAGGAGTGGGTCATGCTGGCGGGATGCTGAATAAGGGTTTCGGCATCCCCCAAGCTTACCGAAATAGACAAAAGCTGCAGGTTGTTGAGAAGTTTTTTTCCTGCCTCTACCCCTCCTTTTACTTCAAAAGAGATGATAGCCCCCGGCAGCAACATTTGTTTTTTTGCCAATGCAAACTGAGGAAACGATGCCAATCCGGGAAACAAGACAGTTTCAACAGAAGCGTGCTTTTCTAGAAACTCGGCCACTTTTTGTGCGTTACTGCAGTGTTTTTCCATTCTTATTTCCAGAGTTTTGAGCCCGCGTGCAATCAGAAAAGCTTCGAAAGGGCTCAGGCTGGCTCCTGTCATGTCCTTAATACCTACATACCGCACTCTGTCAATATATTCTTTCTTTCCCACAACAAATCCTGCTATAACATCGCCGTGTCCGTTAAGGTATTTTGTTGCCGAATGAATAACTACATCAGCACCCCTTTCTATAGGACGTGTGATATAGGGAGTGGAAAAAGTGTTATCGACCATAAAAATACAGTCGGGTTTCCGATGGACTATTTCTGCAATTGACGATAAATCTGCTATGTAAAGTGTAGGATTTGCCGGCGTTTCCAGATAAACCAGCCTGGTATTGGGACGCATGGCCGATTCAATGTTCCCCGGATCACGAATATCCACAAACGATACATCAATTCCGTATCTGCTGACTCCATGGTTAAGATAGGCGAAAGTGCATCCATAAAGCGTTTTTGAGGCGATAATATGATCGCCCTGTTCAACACACGCCCAAATGGCCGATGTGATAGCACCCATCCCCGAAGCGGCAGAAACACATGCTTCACCGCCTTCCAGTAACCGGACTTTTTCTTCCGCCTCTGTACAGGTAGGATTACCTAAACGACTGTAAATATAGCCTTCTTCTTCCAGTGTAAAACGACGTCCTCCTTGTTCTGCTGTTTCAAAAGTAAATGCCGATGTTTGATAAATGGGATCGCAAAGGGAACCGAATTGATTTTTCTGACGGCCTCCGTGTATGGCTTTGGTGGCGAACCCGGCTTGGTTAATTGGGTAGTCGTGCATAATCGAAAAGTATTTAGATAATCAAAATTACACAAATATATTACAAATTGGTTATATTACGGTAAAAAGTAGCTATTAATTTATTGCTGTTACATCATTAAGTCAGAACACGGGGTTCGGAAGTAAGAAAGTCTCAGAAGCTAAAACACATAAATATGTGAATGTAGCGCATATATTACTTCAATCATCAGGCTCTGGAAAGTATCTCCCTGAGGTATTAGGGCTATCAAAGGAGAGTATTAATAACAGTGATACCGCGCGGGGTTGTATCTATCGAGGCGGGCCCTTATAATGCAGAGAGTTGCCCTGGAGAAAGTACCCTATCTCATGTCCTGTCGCCTGCAGGCGTTGCTCCAGGAAAAAAAGCTCGTCTTCGTCGCTGTTGGCAGAGAGGGGCTTGTTCTCATACAGGAAGTAGTCGTTACGGTACTGTCTTGGAGTAATGTTAGGCATCAATACGTTGGCACCCACTCTGATAGCCTGTTCGCGTCCGCCCTTTTCAATAGCCTGCAGTGCGGTGGTGGCAGCAATGTTAATGTCAGGCATCAGTATGCGAAGCAATGATACCATTTTAAGGCTCAGTGCAAGCCTCTCGGCAAGCGGAGGAAGCTGTGCCCTGTACTGGTACAGCGGAGTATTGGTGTGTTCAATATAAGGGCCCATGCCGCACATATCTATATCGTGTTGTTTCATGAACAGCAGATCGTTTGCCAGGTGCTCTCCGGTCTGAAACGGCAGCCCTATCATAACGCCTGTGCCCACCTGGTAGCCATTCTTACGCAGTGCTTCCAGTGCATTTATCCTTTTACCGTAACTGTGAATCTCATCGTTGGGGTGTAATCTCCCGTAAAGCTCTTCCGAGGATGCTTCAATCCGGAGCAGATAGCGGTCGGCACCACTTTCGAACCAGCGGCGGTAGGTCTCTTCTGATTGTTCTCCACACGAAAGGGTGATACCTATCTCACCGTTGGTTACACTTTTGGACTCTGACACTATCTTGTCAATTTTATTGACAAACGCTTTAGAAGATGTTTCTCCTGACTGTATCGCCACGGAACCGTACCCTTTTTCATAGGCATTCTTAACTGCCTTCATCACTTCATCGTGGCTGAGAATATAACGGTGCGTATTGCTGTTAGACCGTCTGATGCCACAATAGTAACAATCCTTTTCGCAAATATTGGAGAGCTCTATCAATCCGCGTAAAAAAACCTTGTTCCCTACATTTTGCAGTTTTATTTTAGCCGAATAGCTGAACAGCTGCTGCTTCTCTTCATCCTGCAGGGAGAGAAGTGTTACGATATCGTCTTTCGACAGGATACTTTTTTTTAATATGTCAAACATATGATGACAGTTGTCAGCCGGCCGTTATTTTGTCGAAAACTACCGTCGCTCTTTTAAAAATGCCATTCAGATAAGCCAGTGTCATTCCATAGTTTGTAACAGGTATACCTGCTTCAATAAATGGTTTCAGCCGATTATGCAACTGCTTTCGTGTAATCATACAGCCGCCGCATTGTATTACAAGTGAAAAGTCTTTTACCTTTCGTGGAACCTCCGAGAGGCCTGAAACGACTGTAAAATTAAGCTTTTTCCCGGTGAACTGCTGCAGCATACCAGGTATTTTTACACGTCCTATGTCGTCGCAGCTGGTCTGGTGTGTACAACTCTCCAGAATAAGGACGGAGTTTCCTTCTTCAAGCTTAGAGATGTGTGGCGTCCCTTTGATGAATGCATCAAAGTTACCCTTAAGGCGGGAAAAAAGGATGCTGAAGCTGGTCAATGGAATATTTTCCGGAAGTATTTCTGCTACAATACCGAACACCGAACTGTCGGTAATTGCCAAAGCAGGGGTGATGCCAATTTTAAGAAAGTCGGAGAGCTCGGTCTCTTTCAATACAACTGTGATACACCGGTTATCAAGTGCGTCGCGGATGGTTTGATTCTGCGGGAGTATTATCCGTCCTTCCGGTGCTTCCCTGTCAATGGGGGTTATCAGCAAAACCACATCCTTTGGTTGTACCAGGTCGCCGATTAGCGAATTTTTCTGAAAGGCAATTTCAGGTACTATCCTTTTCAGTGCGGAAACGAGTCTGTTCTTATCTGCCGGGTTGATAGTGCTGAAGTCGATAATTTCTGATTTGGAGTACTGTTTAATGGCTGTCTTGGTGATAGCGGCTATTTTGTCTATATCGCTTTTGTTGTGGGCAATGAGGTAAGGGACATCATATCTTTTAAACTGTTCAATCAGCCGCACTTCATAATCGCCAAACTGATTACCGGCAATAAGAAGAATAGCACAATCAACTCTTCGTATAACTTCCTGCGATTTCCGTATCTTTTTTGATCCTATCTCCCCTAAGTCATCTATTCCGGCGGTGTCTATCAGAATTGCCGGGCCAATATCCAGGATTTCCACCGATTTTTTCACCGGATCTGTTGTTGTACCCGGGAAACTTGATACAATAGAAATATCCTGTCCGGTGATCATATTTATCAGCGAACTTTTTCCTGTATTTCTTCGTCCGAATATGCCAATATGGAGGTTATTCATACTTATTCTTTCTGATTCGGAACTGATCTTTACAATCGTTTCCTCATGGCAGGCCAGGCAGTTATCAAAGAATAAATATTCACTATGTTCATCAGGCTCGTCATGGCGACTAATAAAACCATCACAATTGCAGAATAAATATCCAGTATTTTAATCAGGCCCTTTTCCCGGGATAGCAGTTTAAAAATACAAATCCCGTTCCCCTTCTTTAATTTTTGCAATCCTTTCCCGCACCTCTGCCTGCACCTTTTCATTCAGGCTGCCCATATTCTTCTCAATCACTTCCCAGCCCTTTTCAGAAGTCTCCTCCGGCGCGTAATCAACAAGGTACTCAGCCAGTGTGAGAATAGCATTGGGAGTACAGAACCGTTTGATGAATCCCGGTACTGAAAACTCCATAAAGTGCTCGCCAGTTCTTCCAAGCCGGTAACAGGCAGTGCAGAACGATGGCAGCATCTCCTGGTGCAGAAGTTCGTCGATGATCTCGTTTAGTGAGCGGTCGTCGTTGATACGGAACTGTCCCCTGTTAAGGTCGTGATCCTTCTCCTTAGTCAAATAACCGCCAAGCTCTATCTTTGTTCCACCATCTATCTGCGACACCCCGTATTGTATAAGTTCGTTACGCAACCCTGCCGGCTCACGTGCCGTGAGTATCATGCCGGTATATGGTACGGCAAGGCGAAGGATAGCTACTAACCTGGCGAAATCTTCGTCTGAGGCAAAATAGCGGTTGCCCATCTGCAGCATCGAAGCATCTTTTATTCTCGGGAACGATATGGTATGCGGCCCCACGTTGTAACAAGCCTCAAGGTGGTTGGTGTGTCGCACCAGACCCATCACCTCAAAGCGCCAGTCGTAAAGTCCTATCAGAGCTCCTATGCCCACATCATCGAGCCCGGCTTCCTGTGCCCTGTCGAGAGATGTAAGGCGGTAATCAAAATTAGCTTTTTTCCCACGCAGGTGATAGGTCTTGTAAGCTTCTCTATGATAGGTTTCCTGAAATACCTGGAAAGTCCCTATTCCCGCTTCTTTCACAATACGGAACCCTTCTATGTCTAACGGAGCAGCATTAATGTTTACTCTTCTTATCTCCCCGTTCCCTTTCTTCACACTGTATGCTGTTCTTACGGTGTCGGCAATAAATTCAGGGCTGTACTGCGCATGTTCTCCATACACCAGTATCAACCTCTTCTGGCCGCTATCCTCCAATGCTTCAATCTCCTTCATTAGCTCTTCATGGGTAAGGGTTTTACGCACCTGCTCAGTGTTTGAAGCCCTGAATCCGCAATAAGTGCAGTTGTTGGAACACTTGTTGCCTACATAAAGTGGGGCAAAAAGTACGATCCTGTTGCCGTAAATCCTCTTTTTCAGTTCTCTGGCACCCTCTTTGATTAGTTGAATTGATTCTTGGTCCGATGCATTGATTAGCGTTGCCGTCTCCTCCAGGTTTAATCTTTTTTTGGAAAGCGATTTGTCAATTATCTCTCTTACCTTCTCAGGAGTTGGCACTGCACTATTCAGATACTCCCAAATTTCATCCGTATCGATAAACGGCTGCATGGGAACATCGGGAATTCTATATTTTTCAGGTGTAAATTGCATACGTTTTATAAAATCTCACTTTATTACAAAGATAACATTTACCAAGCAATTTTGCACCATTAAAAATGAATAAATTTTGACTATCATGCAGTTCTGTTCTCTTTTTATATTATCCGGGTCACTCCTTTTTCAATTTCAGAATCAATTTGCTACCGGATTTATCAGAGTGATTAAACAGATTTGTATTTCCTCCCAACATTTTAGACGGCGCATGACAGAGAGGGGCTTTTTTTGCCAGTTTTCAGCTTCTGTATTTTGCCGCTTCCCTGCTTCTGCTTTTTTCTGTGATAATTATAGACATCAGGATTGATGCAATCAATATGGTAATTATGACTATCAGTGAGAACCATGAATGTTGAGCAAAAAAATTACTTATTCCCCCAAAAGCGCTTGAAATCATTTTTGCTCCGATAAAAAGGAGTATGACGCTTACGCCAGTTTTCAAATACCTGAACATACTCATAACCCCTTTCAGGGCAAAGAACAGTGAGACCAGGCCCATCACGGCAAAAAGATTTGAGGAGATGGCAATAAAATTCTCTTCAGAGGGAGTTAGTATGCTGTTTGACCCCTCTTTTATTACGCCAATAATGGCAGGAATGGAATCTACAGCAAAAAGGATATCTGTTGACCCGATGACTAGCAATGTTAGAAAAAGGTTTGTAATCAGAATTTTATCATCTTTTCTTGTAAAGAAATGCGGAGAATGGACATTGGGATCGACCGGAAAAAGCTTTGATGCACTCTTATAGAGAATATTCGACTCCGGATTCACGCTCTCCTCCTCTTTGGAGAATGCCATTTTATAGGCTGTCCAAATAAGCAGCAGCCCAAAAATGTAGATTAACCAGTGGAACTTTTCCACCAGTTCCATCCCGGCAATAATAAACAGTACGCGCAAAGCAATTGAAATGAGGATGCCAAGTTTCAGAAGTTTAGGCTGATTGTCCGCTTTAATCCCCATCATTGAAAAAATGAGGATAAAGACAAAAAGATTATCTACCGATAGTGAGTATTCAGTGAAATAACCAGCAATAAATTTTGACGCCATTACAGGCCCTGTACGTACAGCACTTCCGGAATCCAGTGGGAAAAGTAAAGCGAGCGACAGGCCGAAAAGCAGTGCAACGGATACCCATACGGCAGTCCAGCTTAATGAAGACCTTAAACTTAAGGTACTACCTTTAAGAGATGTTAAGGACAGGTCGATAGCGTAAACAACGGCAAAAATTGCTATAAACGCAAGCCAGTAAATTGTTATTGAACTCATCTTGTGACGATTTATAATACAATGTTTATAAGGGACTCGCGACTGTTGAAGGGTATTTCTGCCGGTCAAAAATCACTCAAAAATATCACTTATTTTAATCAGTTGTACCCGGGAAGATGTAATTTATGTTAAATACACATGTTTTTTTGATCTAAATCTCTCTTGTCAAGTTTTTTTAGAACGATGTTGCCCTGTTTTTTTTAAAAATATGTACCTTTGTGTTTCGGAAACAATTTATCCGGAAAATGGGCATTCCGTTAATAAACTGCAGGAAAAAACTATCATTTCATGTCAAAAATAACATTCAGAGGTTTGGGAGTAGCACTTATTACCCCCTTCTGTGAAGACGGCTCTGTGGATTTTGAGGCGCTTTCGCGGTTAATAAGATACCATTTGGAGAATGGTACAGATTATATTGTGGCTTTAGGGACTACAGCTGAAACACCTACGCTCTCGAAAAAAGAGAGAGAGGAAGTGGTCAAGTTCATTGTTGAAAAGGTAAATGGCAAGATTCCCGTTGTAATGGGTGTGGGGGGCAACAATACCGCCGAATTAACAGAGGAGCTTAGGAGTAGCGATTTCTACGGAATAAGTGGAGTGCTTTCAGTAACACCTTATTACAACAAGCCCACTCAGGAAGGGCTTTATCAGCACTATTGCGCTCTATCAAAAGCCTCTCCGGTACCTATCATACTATATAATGTGCCCGGGAGGACCGGGGTGAACATGACGGCCGAAACAACACTACGCATTGCGCGTGACTGTAAAAATATTGTAGCCGTGAAAGAAGCATCGGGCAACCTGGAACAGATAAAAACCATAATAGACGGAGCACCGGAGGGGTTTTACGTTATTTCGGGTGATGATGCCATTACTACCGATGTGATACAACTTGGCGGAATAGGGGTAATCTCGGTATTCGGCAACGCCTTCCCGAAAGAGATGGCCTGGCTGGTAAAAAATGCTCTTGAAGGCGATGCATCAGAAATCCGCAGGAAGATGAATGAAGATTTTGATACACTTTTCCATCTTATGTTCGTTGAGGGTAATCCTGCAGGAGTAAAGTGTCTCCTTTATCTGAAAGGTATGATAAAAAACAGGCTTCGCCTGCCATTAGTGCCTGTGAGTGAAAAAACTCTTCAACAAATTAAAAAAGAACTGGCTAAGTTCAGCTGATTGAAAATTCTTTCGGAATATTTTTGTACTTTTGTATTTGCAAAACAAATCAATCATGTTTAAAATGAAGAGAGTTTTATTTTCATCAATACTATTGTCAGCAATGATCACCTCAGGTTGTACTCAGAAAAAGACGACATATGCCCAGGGGGGGCTTGACCTCTCAAATATCGATACATCAGCCTTATACGGCGAAAGTTTTTATAAATATGCTACCGGGGGCTGGCAGGAGGCCAACCCCATTCCCGATGAACATGCCCGTTACGGCTCGTTCGACAAGCTGCGCGAAGAGAATCAGGTGCAGATACAATCGCTGATAGAAGAGCTTGGAAAAACTGATAATCCCGCCGGGTCAAACGCTCAGAAGGTGGGTGATCTCTATATGATGGGTCTTGACAGCGTTAAGCTAAACAGCGATGGCGCAACTCCCATTATTCCACAACTTGAAGAAATAGCAGCTGCAAAGGGAAAAAAAGATATCATACGTCTGATGGCAAAAATCAGCCGTTTTGCTTCGAATCCGTTTTTCGGGTTTTCAGTAGGGCCCGACGATAAAAATAGCGGGATGAATATCGCCCATATTTACCAGTCCGGTATCAGCATGGGTGATAGAGATTACTACCTGTCAGAGGATAGCCACTCCAAAATGATACGCGAAGAGTATAACAAGCTTATAAATGCTCAATTCCGTAATGCTGGCTATTCTGAAGATGCTGCCCTGAGGGCTGCTGAGAACGTTATGAAAATTGAAACGGAACTTGCCGGCGCTCACATCACAAAAGAGATGAGGCGTCAGCCCGAACTGAATTATCATAAAATAGCGGTTGCATCACTCAATAAAACGATTGCTCCGTTTGAATGGGATTTATATTTTAAAGAGGTGGGAGCCGAAGGGATTGATAGCTTAAACGTGTCGCAGACAGAGCCAGTTAAAAGATCCATCGCAATTATTGAAAGGGAGCCGGTGGATGTTTTGCAGGATTACCTTAGCTGGAAGGTAATCAATTCAGCAGCTGGATATCTGAGTGACGATTTCGTGAATGCAAATTTCGAATTTTACGGGAGAACCTTGAGCGGGAGACAGGAACTTCGCTCTCGCTGGAGAAGGAGCATCGATGCCGTTAACGGGACAATGGGAGAAGCTGTGGGACAGCTTTATGTGAAGAAATATTTTCCTCCTGAAGCCAAGGAGCGAATGCTCAATCTGGTAAATAACCTTAAAACGGCATTGAGTGAACGTATCAATCAGCTTGAATGGATGAGCGAAGTCACTAAAGTGAAAGCACAGGAGAAGCTGGGTACGTTCATTATTAAGATAGGCTATCCCGATAAGTGGAAAGATTATTCCACCCTCGAGATCAAAGCTGACTCCTACTGGCAGAACATAGTGCGGGCTTCTGAGTTTGCATATGCCGAGATGATTGACGACTTGGGCAAACCGGTTGACAGGACAAGGTGGTATATGTCGCCCCAGACAGTAAATGCATATTATAACCCCACGTCAAATGAGATTTGCTTCCCCGCTGGAATACTTCAGCCTCCTTTCTTTTATATTGATGGCGATGATGCTATAAACTACGGTGGCATAGGTGTGGTAATCGGGCATGAGATGACGCATGGGTTCGACGACCAGGGCCGGAAATTTGATAAAGACGGAAACCTGGCCGACTGGTGGACAGCGGAGGATGCTCAACGTTTCGAGGAGAGAGCCAAAGTGCTGACCGATTATTTTGATAATATTGTTGTACTTGATACCGTTCATGCCAACGGCAAGTTCACGCTTGGTGAAAATATTGCCGACCATGGGGGGCTGCAAGTTGCACATCATGCTTTCCAAAGCACTGCTCAGGCACAGACTGGAGAGACTATTGACGGTTTTATGCCCTCTCAGCGGTTTTTCCTTAGTTATGCCAATCTCTGGGCAGGGAATATACGTGATGCCGAAATTTTGCGGTTGACAAAAATTGACCCGCATTCCCTCGGTCGATGGCGTGTTGACGGAGCACTACCACATATCGATGCATGGTACGAAGCATTCGGTATTGAACCCTCCGACCCAATGTACCTGCCCGCCGAAGAGCGTGCTTCTATCTGGTAAAAATAGTTTTGTGAATTACAGTTAATTATCAAATATTCAATATTAAGATGTTTTCAGGAATAGTAGAAGAGGCCGCAACAGTTGTAGCGCTTAGCAAGGAGAAAGGAAATCTGCACATTACCCTTACATGTTCCTTTACCGGAGAGCTGAGAGTAGATCAGAGCGTGTCGCATAACGGAGTGTGCCTCACCGTGGTTGAAATAGATGGCGACAGATATACGGTGACTGCCATCCGGGAGACTCTGGAGAAGTCGAATCTAGGCCTTCTGGAGATAGGAAGCAAGGTGAACCTTGAACGCAGTATGCCTATGAATGGACGCCTTGATGGACATATTGTTCAAGGGCATGTCGATCAAACGGCTGTTTGCAAGAATGTTGTGGAGGCAGATGGCAGCTGGTACTACACTTTTGAGTACAAGTTTGACAGGGATATGGCAAAGAAAGGGTATTTGACTGTGGACAAAGGCTCAGTAACAGTAAACGGGGTTAGCCTAACAGTTGTGGACCCTGAGGAGAACAGCTTTAAGGTGGCAATAATACCCTATACTTATGAGTTTACCAATTTTCACCAAATACAAAAGGGAACAGTAGTGAACCTTGAATTTGATATAATAGGTAAATATATAAGCCGTATAGTGGCACTGAACTATTTAGATATACCGGGTGAGTAGAAAGGTAAACATGATTCCACTACACTATGGAGTGAACTTTTTCTTTAACCTGAAAAGAGTAAATATGTTTATTTTTGCGGTTGCGGGAAAAGTTCGAAAAAGTTTGACATTAGTGAACGGATAACGTATAATATGGATTTTCTTGAATTTGTATCCAATCGCCAGAGCGATCGTGCATTCGACCCTGATCGAATGGTGGAGAGAGAAAAAATAGAGCGGATAGTTGAAGTGGCTCGTCTTGCCCCTTCAGCATGTAACGCCCAGCCATGGCATATTATAGTTGTAGATGATTTTGAATTGAAGAACAGGGTGGCCGAAGCTACCTCAGCTCGTTCTTTGGGCATGAATCATTTTACAAAACAGGCCCCTGTTCATATTGTGCTGGTTGAGGAGAAGGTGAACTTATCTTCAGGAGTCGGGGGCTGGGTAAAGCAAAAAGACTACGCTCAGATGGATCTTGGCATAATTGCCGCCCATATTGTTCTGGCTGCTCATGCCGAGGGGCTTGGCTCCTGCATACTGGGCTGGTTTGATGAACCTGGTATGAGAAGGCTATTGTCAATTCCTGAATCCAGGAGGGTGTGGTTAGATATAGCCGTTGGGTATAGCGTGCAGCCTCTAAGGCCAAAAAAACGTAAGCCGCTGGAAGATGTGGTTTCGTACAATGGCTACAAGAACAACATTAAATAATAGATTATTAAAAAAAGCAGATTGGCCGGAATGAATAGTTTATAAAGATTAAACTTTAATCTTTTTAACAAGATGTTTGTGAAGTTTTGTTGGTGACATCGTAAAAATATGTCATCTTTGTATTTTCAAAACATTTATGAAACAAGGTGGCTTAGAGCTGGTTTATATACCGAAACAGATGATTATTAGGAAAAAACGTTTCTCTTTGTTGATCGCTTTTCTTACGGTTGCCGCTGTTGTTTTTGCACAACATGTGGGCTCCAATTCTCCCTATAGCAGATATGGGTATGGACTTCTGTCTAACCCGGCGTTCGGCGCTTCCGAGGCTATGGGCGGAATCAGTTACGGGTTGCGCAGAAGCCAACAGGTAAACCCCGGCAACCCTGCATCCTATTCAGAGATTGATTCACTAACATTTATCTTTGATATGGGGGTATCGGGACATTTGGCACATATGGATGACGGTACAAACAGGCGTGATTTCTATAATGGCAATCTTGATTATATAGCCATACAGTTTCCGCTTTTCCGAAATGTTGGTGCCGGCATAGGGCTTCTTCCCTACTCAAAGATGGGATATGAATATGGTGCATCACGTTCATTGCCCGACTCACACTATATTGAAGCCTACAGGGGATCTGGGGGGTTAAGTCGCGTTTTCAGCGGGTTTGCATGGGAGCCAATACAAAATTTATCTGTGGGGGCAAATTTTTCCTATCTGTTTGGCAATTTTTCACGCAGCAGTGTGGTTACCCCCACATCTGCATCTGCACTGGTGAGCGAAACAAAATATATGTACACTATACGTGATTTGAAATATGATTTTGGTATTCAGTTCACCTATCCGTTAGGCAAGTCGCGGGAATTGACATTCGGGGCAGTATATTCTCCCGAAATAAATACAAAAGCCGATGTTAATCCCTCCAAGATGCTTTATACCGGAGATCCTTATCAGAATCCCTGGTTATCACCTTCTCAGGTATTGGCCACAGATACGTTGCGAAAAGCAAACTTTCAGTTGCCTCATACTTTTGGTGCAGGTGTTACATACAGAAGAGGGAACCTATTGGTTGGGCTTGACGGAACCTACCAGTTATGGAAAAATACAAAATATCCTGATCTGCTAGATGATATGGCTGAAAAAGACCGTTTCAACAACTCATACCGTTTTAATGCCGGCCTGGAGTACGTGAAAGATCCTATGAGCCCAAATTTTTTTCATCGTATACGTTTTAGAGGAGGGGTCTCTTACGAAAATTCCTATACCAACTTCAACATTAACGAGCCTGTTAGCGGTAAAGATGTAGGTATGGGAACCTTCAGCGAGTATGGTGTAAATGTGGGGGTTGGATTGCCCTTTCTCGACTATATGTCCGGCCGCACCTCAATGCTGAACATTGGGTTTGGCTACACAAGGCAGCAGCCAGATGCTGATTTTATGATCTCTCAGGATATGTTTAAGATATCAATAAATGTTAATATTAATGAGCTATGGTTCTTTAAACGGCAGTTTAATTAAATAATCTATCAGCTTGAAAATGAAGAAAAGTATCTAAATGATTAAACTTTTCTTTTAACATTTTGTCAAAACCTCAACAGAGAAATGAAGGAAACAATTTAAAACATTAAGTAATATGAAAAAATTATTATTATCTGGTTTCGTGGCTATCATAACGATAGTTGGCGCTGGCGCCCAGAAAGCAGGATACGATCCTGTAAAAGCACCTTTCGGACACGGACAGGATAGTATTGACTGTCGTCAGAATTTAAGCCTAATGCAAACATCAGCCAAAGCTGAGGCCTATGAGGGTGCTTTGAAGCCATGGGCTTCAGTATATGAAAAATGCCCCGGGTCGAGTAAAAATATCTACATCTACGGCCCTCGCATTTTCAAGTCTCTCTACGAGAGTGAGGCTAATGAAGCAAAGAAAAAAGAATATCTGGATAAGGTTATGGAGATTTATGATACACGGATTAAATACTTTGGAGAAGAAGATGCCAAAGGAACCATCCTTGCATTCAAGACATATGACTATCTAGAGATGATGGGATCCAAGGCCGATCAGGGAGTTGTTTACGATTGGTTAGGAGAGGCAATAGGTGAAATGAAAGGCAAAATGTATCCCCTTGATGCATATTCATACTATATGGTGGCTTCTCTAAGCGAATACCTGAACGATAATTCGAAAAAAGACCGTTTCATAAAAGACTATTTCATGGTAATGGGATACGTTGATCAGGCTATTGCCGATGCAAATGCAGCTGATGATAAGGCTAACGCCGATTATCTAGGAATGGTTAAAGATGGAATAGTTAAAGCATTTGTGGGTAGTGGCGCGGGAGACTGCAAGACACTCACCGAATATTATGCCGATAAGGTAGAGCCAAACAAAACAGACAAAGTGTTCCTCAACGAAGTGCTTAATGCACTGGGATCTGTAGGTTGTTCTGAAACCGATCTCTATTTTTCCACTTCAGAGTATTTGTACGAGCTTGAGCCTTCTGCTGGTGCTGCCATAGGGCTTGCCAACAAGAGCCTGAGGGACAAAGATTACGATACTGCTTTGAAATATTACGAGGATGCAGCCAGGATGGAGACCGATAAAAATAAGTCTTCCGATTACATGATGCAGCTTGCCGGTATATTTTCTAACCAGAGAAATTTCGCCAAAGCAAGGCAAGCAGCATATGATGCGTTGGAATATAATCCCAACAACGGTGAAGCATATATTCTGATCGCTCAGTTGTATGCCAGCTCAGCTAACAATATATTCTCCGAACCTGAAAAAGCTGGTTTGGTTTATCTTGCTGCTGTTGATAAGCTTCAAAAAGCGAGAGCTGTTGATCCCAGCGTAGCTTCTAAGGCAAACAGCCTTATCAACAGGTATTCAGCTGCTTTCATGGATGCCGAGACGGCCTTTATGATGGGAATAAAAGCTGGTGAATCTATATTTATCCCTGGTTGGATTGGTGAAACCACAACCGTACGGTTGAGATAATAATGAAAACAAACAGGAAAAGTGTTGAATAAACAACACAATATAAGATACAAACGGCTCATAACAACCACCTTTATTGTGGTTGTTATGTCGCTTTATTTTATATCTTGTAAAGACAAGAACGAAGATCTTGTGGCATTTGATTACAACTCTGAGCTTGTTCCCACAATGGTCACTGACACTATCTCAACACTTATTTCCGACTCCGGCATTACCCGTTATAAACTGGTTGCTGATGTATGGATGGTATTCGACAAGGCAAAGGAACCTTACTGGTTTTTCCCCGAAGGGCTCTATCTGGAGCAGTTTGCACCCGATTTTGAAATTGAGGCAACGATAGAAGCAGATACCGCATGGTATTACAGCACCAAAGATATGTGGAGGCTGAAGAAAAACGTCCATGTTGAAAACATGAAGGGAGAGCAATTCGACAGTGATGAACTTTTCTGGGATAAAGAAAGTGCTAAAGTTTATTCAGATGCATATATTGAGATAAAGAGTGGCGAAAAGGAGATAAAGGGCTATGGATTTGAATCTAACCAGTCGATGACAGAATATCGAATATTCCGTCCCCACGACGGTATATTCCTGTTTTCAGATAACCCACCCTCAGACACGTTAGAGTCCGGAGCACTAATTGAACCGGATGTAGAACCTGTATTGTCAGACAAAGTGCAACAGGTTGATAAAAACAGATAAAAAACATAACAAATGCCGGATTCTTTGCTAATAGGGTGGTGGATTGCATTTATTATTCTTTCCCTGTTCTTTTCAGGCATTGAAGAGGCATTCACTTCCTCAGACAAGCTTAGATATGCTGTAGGAAACCAATCTGCAGGCTTTTACAACTACTTGCTTAATGCTATTTACCGCCATCCGAGAAAGTTCCTTACATCGCTAATGACAGGGAAGGTGATCGCGCTGGTGTTTTTTGTATATTTCACAATCCTCATCTCTCACCATAAGCTTGATGGCATAGTGCAAAGCTCCCTGTTACGACTGTTGCTAGTCATTATATGTGTAACAATCATTACTTTGCTTACCGGTGAATATATTCCACGCATCCTGTTCAGGAGTAACCCCAATTTTTGGGTGAACCTTCTTATTATTCCTGCTTTTATTTTTTACATACTATTGTATCCATTCGCGTCATTTTTCGTACTGCTTTCACGACTGGTATTGAAACTGTTTGGCATCCGCCCGCCTGAATCGAATCAGAAAGCATTCACCAGGGTTGACTTCGATACCTATCTGAAGAAGAGTATCGACGATATGGGAAAAGAGAGAGATGTTGACTCCGAGGTTAAAATTTTCCGTAACGCGCTTGAGTTCTCTACCATGAAAATAAGGGATTGTATGATTCCGAGGGCAGATATCGTGGGGGTTAGCTTAGATACAGACCTGAATACGCTGAAAGAAAAATTTATTGAGACAGGTATCTCCAGAATTCTTGTCTTTAAAGAAGATATAGACAATATTGTAGGTTACATTCACATGTGGGAGATTTTTAATAACCCTAAGGACTGGACAAACAATGTGGCTACAATCTCCTTTGTTCCCGAAAGCATGCCGGCAAACCGGCTTATGAGCGATCTGATGCAACAGCATAAAAGCATAGCAGTGGTAGTGGATGAGTTTGGCAGCACATCGGGCATTGTGACCATGGAAGATCTGGTGGAAGAGATTTTCGGGGATATTGAAGATGAATACGATGTGGAATCGAAATTCGTGAAACAGGAGGGAGAGAACGAATTTATTTTATCGGGCCGTGTAGAGATCGACCACCTTAACGATGTGTATAATCTTGATATTCCGGAATCTGACGAATACTCAACCATAGCAGGATATCTTCTGCATCACACTCAACGTTTTCCAAAGACTTATGAGAAAATAACCATTGGGAAACTGACTTTCAAAATACTGAAAGTTACAGCACGTAAAATTGAGGTAGTGCGATTAACAACAGTAAACGACAGAGACGACAAAATAACATTTTAATGCGATTCATGCTCATATTTCTTAAAAAAAATATCTTTATCTGCTTTATTTTTACTAACTTCGTGCCCTCATTTGAGTCAGTATTTTTAATGTTTAAAAAGTTATAAAAGATAGTTAAATGGCTACTTTACAAAAGATCAGAGATAAAGGTGCACTTCTGGTAATAGTTATTGGCGTTGCGCTTCTTGCGTTTGTTTTGGGAGACCTGTTCACATCAGGATCGACTTTTTTAGGAAAAGTGCGCGACAAGGCGTTCCTGGTTAACGGAGAGGTTATATCTACACAGAAATATGCCGATAAGATCACGGAGTTCGAGGAGTTTCAAAAGATGGTCAGCGGTCAGACATCACTCGATGAGAATATCTCTTCCCAGATCCGTGAGGCAGTGTATCAGCAAATGGTCCGTGAACGTCTTCTTGCTCATCAAACAAAAAAATTAGGTCTCACAGTTACAAAAAAAGAGATCAACGACCTGGTACACGGAGAATTTATTTCACCTGTATTGCAGCAGCTGCCTTTTTTCATTGATCCGCAAACAGGAATATTCAGTCGTCAGGCACTCGTCGATTTTATAAATACCATAAACATGCCAAGCCCCAATCCTCAGGAGCAGGCTTTAGTGAACAGATACAAATCATTGTGGCTCTTCATAGAAGAGATGGTAAGAACACAGCGGCTTGAGGAGAAGTACATTTCATTGTTGTCTAATGTAGTTATTGTGAACGAAATGGAGGCAAAGACCTCTTTCGAACTCTCACAGCAAAACGCAGACATAGAGTATGTAATGCAGAGCTACTTTACTATTCCCGATTCGGCTGTAACAGTTACCGATAGCGATATAAAGGCATTTTACGATAAGCATAAAAAATCGTTCAGGCTTGAGACTCCACTTGTTAAACTCTCTTACTTCACTAAGGAGATTGTTCCTAGTGAGGAGGATTATGCAGAGGTGGGGGCCGAGTCTGAAAAAGCTTACACGGAATTACAGAACAGTGCAAACCCTGCTGCCATAGTAGCCGACTATTCAGACACCCCTTACAGGGATGTGTTTGTAAGCGAAATAATGCTAACCCCTGATCAGATAGAATTTGTACGTTCGGCAGAGATAGGCGAGATGTTCGGGCCTGCACGCGATGGAGATTCCTATCAGGTTTATAAGCTGATAGACAGAACAACAGCATCCGATTCTGTTCACCTCAGAATGATGGCTATACCCGATGCATCCGTTGTAGGGCAGGATTCGGCTGTGACAAACTTCACAGACAGCATATACGGATTATTGCGCGACGGGCATACTTTTGCCGATGTTGCAAACAGCCTCAATCCTTCCTCCAATGGCGGTGATGTTGGTTGGGCAAGAGAAATAGATCTTGTAACATTTGGTTCTGATTTCGTGAAAACGGTTTTTAACTCTCCGGTAGGCCAGCCGTTAAAGCTAGTGGTTCCCGGGCAGCAGCTTATTGTTCAGGTTGAAGAGAAAACCCGTCCTGTAAATAAATATAAGGTTGCGATAATCAATATGCCTGTCCCTGCAAGCGAGAAGACCTCAAACAATGTTGACAACGAATTAAATCAGTTTGTCTCAACACCAGGTGTAGGAGAAAAATTCAATGAACTGGCCTCTGAAAGAGGGTACATGGTTATGCCTAATGTCACTGTTTCTGCAAGCGATCACTCGCTTGCTCAGTTGCCTGGCTCTCGCCAGATTATTACGTGGGCAGCTAATGAAAAAAAACAGGGTACTGTTAAGAAGTTCGATCTTACCAATTTGAGGGTCATAGCCCGGGTTGAACAGGTGGTCCCTGCCGGCACAACACCTTTGTCCGAGGTCTCCTCAGGTATCCGCATGCAGCTGGTAAACAAGAAGAAAGCCGAGAAGATTATTGCCGGCTTGCAGTCAAAAAGCCTTTCATCAATAGATGACTATGCCTCCGGGATGAACTCAAGTGCCGACACCGTGCGTTTTGTAAACTTCAATACCCGCAATATTACAGGATTGGGTTTTGAGCCCGTGCTGAATGCAGTATCTGCTTTTGCGCCGCTTAATAAAATCATTGGCCCTATGGAAGGCAATATGGGTGTTTACGTAACAAAGGTTACCGGTCGTACCCAGGGTACTGAGGAATATAATGCCGAAGGACAGAAAAACATTATTATGAGTAATAATGCTTATCGCCTTCAGATGCAGTCTTTTGAAGTGTTGAAAAGAAAACTGGGGGTTGAAGATAATCGGCACAAATTCTTCTGATTCATTCCATTTTTATATTCACACTTCCGTAACAGACAATAAAAAAGGGGCGTCTTATGCAAGACGCCCCTTTTTTTAATATTCCATTTAATTTACTGTTCTGTAACTACTGTATCTCAATTTTGCCGGTTTGTTCCAGCTGCATTGTCTTACTCGGTTGATCGCATACTTCAGCAGGCCCGAAGTACTGTATAGGGCCCGGATATACATAGTCGGTAGCTTCAGCCCACTTGTCCCTCTGGCTTTTAAAGTATTTGAAAGGCGCTCCTTCCAGATCAACCAATGCTTTCTGAATAACCGGTTTTAATTCTCCGTTGCGGTGTTCCATATTCATCATCATGGTAATTGGTATTCCGCCTGCTATCCATTCGCTGGCCGGAGCAGTGGTATTACGTACTGATGACATGTACCCGGTCTTTCCTGCGGCAATAAGCATTGATGCCGTGTACCCGAGTGAATAACAGTAGTCGGCATCATAGTTAGAAGGTGCTGCACAACGTCCTTCATACCCAAAGAAGTGAGTGATGCTCGCGAATTTGCCATTATATTTTCCCTCTCCTTTCCATGTATCGAGGCGTTTTTTCACCATTTCAGCCAAAAGCTTCTCGGTCTCTATCAGCGAAACCTGCACATTACCGTGAGGGTCGCGATCAAGTGTAAGCTGGCGTGCAACCGTTTCCGGCAGGCTGGCATAGATCTCTGCATTCTCAGGCGACAGCTTGCTGATTATATAGTCGCGTTTTCCTGAGCGGCGAACCAGATCAAACTCTTCCTGGTTATCAGCAAGGAAATCATTCAGTTCCCTGATCAATTTTTTCATTGCCGGTATAAACTCTATCAAACCTTCAGGAATTACCACAGTCCCAAAATTCAACCCTGCCTCGGCTCGTTTTGCTATTACCCCGGCAATATAGTCAATTATATCATCCAGAGATTGCTTTTTTGATTCAACCTCTTCCGAGACGATGCATATATTTGGATGTGTTTGCAGTGCGCACTCCAGGGCAATATGCGAAGCAGACCGGCCCATTACCTTTATAAAGTGCCAGTATTTTCGTGCCGAGTTGCAATCGCGTTGAATGTTCCCAATCAATTCGGAATATACTTTGCATGCCGTATCGAATCCGAAAGAGGTCTCAATCTGTTCGTTCTTGAGGTCGCCATCAATGGTTTTAGGGCATCCTATAACCTGTACTCCTGCGTTTATTGATTCATAGTATTCTGCCAGTACACAGGCGTTTGTGTTTGAGTCATCTCCTCCAATTATTACCAATGCTTTTATATTCAGCTTTTTCAGTATCTCTAAACCCTTGTCGAATTGTTCTTCTGTTTCCAGCTTAGTACGTCCGGAACCAATTATATCGAATCCTCCCGTGTTGCGGTACTCATCAATTATACCGGATGTAAGTTCCTTATATTCGTGGTTTATCAGGCCTGCGGGACCAAGAATAAAACCATATAGTTTACTGTCAGGATGCAATCTTTTTATTCCATCGAAAAGTCCAGCAATCACATTGTGTCCACCCGGAGCCTGTCCGCCCGAGAGAATTACACCGACATTCACCGGTTCATCCATTCCCGGTTTACCGGTTGTCCTGATGAATTTTACGATTGGCATTCCATAGGTGTGAGGGAAAAGTTGCTCTATTTCTTTCTGATCGTTTACCGAATCAGTAGCGGCACCCTCTTCAATTGTCACATTGTCCATTAATCCTTCAGGCATTTTGGGCTCATAGCTTGCCCGTGCAATTTGTAAAGCGCTTTTTGTCATTGAAATGAATTTTATGATTATTTTCTAACTTTAAATGCAGTTCGTTCGAATCGAACCCCAAAAATACTATTTTTTCCTCAAAATAGTGAATATTTTCGATAAGTTAATAGAGCAGAAGTCAAGTAAAAATCAAAATTTCCAACTTCAGTGAACAATTTCGCCTTATTTGCTATTATTATGATAATACATGATTAAGGCAAAGTAAGTGAGAAGTTACTGCCCATGGCTATTTATCGCTGTTTGTGGTCCCAACAATGGTAAATTTCGCGAATTTAAGCAACAGCTGTTTTCTCCCTGCAGAATCGAACTCCACAAAGGCACGTCGGTCGTTGCCACTCATCTCGATAGATGTAACCACGCCGCGGCCGAATCTTTCATGTTCAATTATATGGCCTACAGCCAACTCTTTAGCCTCTTCCGATAATGGTATATTTGAAGGCCTGTCATGCACGGGGACAAATTTTCTTTGAGAAGTTACCCGGGAAGCGGGAGCGTTTTTTTTCTGAAACCGGCTCTCTCGTCCCAGCCGTTCTTCACGCATCGTACCCCAGAAATCATCCGATGGTGCAGAACGTGTAGCACCGGAGGCAGCAGAACTTTCCATGGAGATAAACGACCTGTCAATATCATTCAGGAACCTGCTCTCCTTAGCCTGGTTGATAACCCCGTTTTTAAACCTGCTTTTTGCGTAGGTGATGGTACATGTTTTCTTTGCCCTGGTAATTGCCACGTAAAACAGGCGGCGCTCCTCTTCCAGCCCCCGTATTTCTGATTTTGCCATTGCCGAAGGGAACAGATCTTCCTCCATACCCACTACGAAAACATGATTAAATTCAAGCCCCTTCGCTGAATGGACTGTCATAAGGGTCACCTTTTCATTATCAGCTTCCTTGTCTGTATCCAGGTCTGTCAGAAGTGACACTTCCGAAAGAAAATCGGCCAGCTGAACTTTCTCCTCACCCTCCTCCAGCCTGGAGGTAACAAACTCGTTTATTGCGTTGAGCAGCTCCTGAATATTTTGCATGCGGCTCATCCCCTCGGGTGTCATATCATCGTATGCATCCTTAGCAATTCCGCTGTCTTTAATCACTTCCTGCGCCAGCTCATAAGCGTTGAGCGCATCATTTTTATTGATAAAATCGCTGATAAGTTGATGGAAACCAGCCAGTTTTTTTGCTGTTCCAGTGTTCACATCCAGATTATAATCCAATGGTGAAGCCACTATGCTCCAAAGGCTAGTGTTATGAAGTTGTGCTGCCGAAGAGATCTTACCAAGCGTTACATCGCCTATTCCCCGTGAAGGATATTTGATGACGCGACGAAAAGCATCTTCGTCATTGGGATTCACAATTAGGCGGAAGTAGCTGATTACATCTTTTATCTCTTTACGCTGATAGAACGATAATCCGCCGTAAATTCGGTAAGGTATATTGTTCTTTCTCAACGCCTCCTCAAAGATACGTGACTGGGCGTTTGTACGGTACAGAATGGCAAAATCACTGAAAGCATCATGATCTTCAAGCCTCCTCCGGGCTATTTTGTTTGAGACAATGAGGCCCTCTTCGAAATCGGAAAAAGCACTTTTGATTTCAATTTTCTCCCCCTTTTCGTTTTCAGAGAACACCTCTTTGTAAATCTGTTCTGTGTTCTTTTTTATAAGGCTGTTCGCTGCATTCACTATATTTTGTGTAGAGCGGTAGTTCCGTTCAAGTTTAAAAGTCCGTGTTTCAGGGAAGTTGGATTTGAAATTCAGGATATTATCGATTTTTGCACCTCGAAACGAATAGATACTCTGCGCATCATCACCCACCACACATACTCTGTGGTGCACATCGGCAAGCTGTTTTACAATAAGATGCTGTGCAAAGTTGGTGTCCTGATATTCATCCACCAGAATATATTGAAACTGATTGCGGTATTTCTCCAGCACATCCTTATGGTCGCGGAATAAAATATTTGTGTACATCAGCAAGTCGTCAAAATCCATGCTGTTCCCCGTTCTAAGCCTGTTCTGGTACTGCTGGTATATCTCAAAGAGCATTGGGCGCCCGGACTTGCGGTCGAACTGCATTATCTCAGCGTTGGTTTCGTACATGGCAGGGGTTATAAGGCTGTTTTTGGCCCGCGATATCTGTCCATGTACCGGCCCCGGCCTGTATATTTTGTCATCAAGGCCCATATCCTTTATGATAAGCCTTATCAGGTTGTTTGAGTCAGATGAATCGAATATGGTGAAATTCGACTGGAATCCAATGGCTTCTGCCTCATTGCGCAAAATGCGCGAAAAGATTGAGTGGAAGGTGCCCATCCAGAGGCTGCGTGCTCTTTTTTCGCCTACCAGTCCAGAGATACGCGATTTCATTTCGCGTGCGGCTTTATTGGTAAATGTGAGGGCAAGTATGTAGTATGGAGGGAGGCCCTGTTCAAGCAGATAGGCTATCTTATATGTAAGCATACGTGTTTTCCCGGATCCTGCACCCGCTATCACGAGTGACGGTCCGTCGCAAAACTCTACGGCTGCCCGTTGCGCATCGTTCAGTTGATTAAGCAACTCTGAATATGAATTCTTTTTGGTTTTGTACATAACCACAAAAGTACGAATTTTAGGTGTAACATAATAAAAAAACCGCTCCCTGCTGAGAGCGGTTTTTATGATGATTATCAATAACCGTTACATATTTTATTTGAATATGTAGCGCAGGCTTAGAGCGAAACCGCTGAACCAGTAATCGTTATAGTCGTTGGTAAAGTTAAACGACGGTTTCCAGTCGAGTGAAACATTGAATGGAGCACCCGGGAATTTGTATTCAAGCCCGCCAATCAGATCAGCTCCAATAAGAAATGAGTTACTGTAACGATCCTTGTCATAGTGTATTCCCCCAAGATGTGCACCAAGTCCCACATACCAATCCAGTCCCGGTGCATCAGGAACCGGTTGATGGTATTCGTATAATCCTGTCAACTGGAAATATCGGGGAGATGCCGAGAGAATAAACTCACCAGCACTTGCCGGTGCAATAAAGTGTTTCAGTGATAAACCACTATCGTATCCTAATCTGACACCAAATGCAGTTTGATAACTCTGAGCGTTGAGTGTGGTGGCAAAAGCCGTAATCAAAAGCCCGGCTATAAATAGTTTTCTTAGTTTCATAAGTTAATGTTTAAATTAATACCAATTCTATTTGTATCTTTATTCGTTTTGGTTTGTAAGTATGATAACAAATTAACGGTTGATTTGTTTTGTGGCTATTGAATTTATCCCTGTCTCACTTCCCCTTTACAATCTTCTTTATCTCGTTAAGCTTATTCAATGCTTCAATTGGCGTTAAATTATTTACGTCTAAGTTCATGATTTCATCACGTACCTGGCTCAGTATAGGGTCGTCAAGCTGGAAAAAGCTTAGCTGATAACCTTCCCGTTTTTTTATAAAGTCGTTGATCGGTTTTTTTATGCCATCTTTTCTGTTTGCCGTCTCCATCTCACCCAGGATAGCATCTGCACGTTTGGTTATGCTTTGCGGCATTCCGGCCATTTTTGCGACATGAATCCCAAAGCTGTGTTCGCTTCCTCCCGGAACAAGCTTCCTTAGGAAGATCACTTTCTTGTCTATCTCTTTTACGGCCACATTGTAGTTTTTTATCCGTTTAAACGTTTTCTCCATCTCGTTAAGCTCGTGGTAATGCGTGGCGAAAAGTGTTTTTGCCCGTGCCTTTGGGTTTTCGTGTATATATTCCACTATGGCCCATGCAATAGATATCCCATCGTAGGTGCTTGTACCCCTCCCCAGCTCGTCGAACAGGATAAGGCTTCTGTCCGAAAGGTTGTTAAGGATGTTAGCGGCTTCGTTCATCTCAACCATGAATGTTGATTCTCCCAGTGAGATGTTGTCTGATGCGCCCACACGTGTAAAAATTTTATCTACCAGCCCTATCTTCGCTGATTCAGCAGGAACAAAACTGCCAGTTTGTGCCATAAGCGTTATAAGTGCCGTCTGTCTCAGCAGGGCCGATTTCCCTGCCATATTAGGCCCAGTAATAATAATAATCTGTTGTGAGTCTCTGTCCAGATATACATCGTTCGCAATAAATGGCTCGTCCGGTGGGAGCTGCCTTTCGATTACAGGGTGGCGCCCTTCTTTAATATCAATGACGTCTGTTTCGTTTATTTCAGGGCGCATATAGCGGTTTTGCTGTGCCACATTTGCATATGACAGCAGGCAGTCGGCACGTGCAATAATACCTGCGTTTGCCTGGATAGCCGGAATATACTCTATCAGGCTTTCCGTCAGTGAAGCATAGATTTGATTTTCGAGTGAAATAATTTTCTCTTCCGCACCCAGAATCTTCTCTTCATAGACTTTCAATTCTTCAGTTATATATCTTTCCGCGCTTACCAGTGTCTGTTTGCGGGTCCAGTCTGCAGGAACCTTATCTTTGTGTGTGTTGCGCACCTCAATGTAATATCCGAACACGTTGTTGAAGGCCACCTTCAGTGAAGGTATACCTGTCTTTTCACTCTCGCGCTGCTGGAGTTGCATCAGGTAATCTTTCCCTGAATAGGCTATATCCCTGAGTTCGTCCAGTTCTTTGTTTACGTTTTTTCTTATATACCCTCCCTTGTTAAGCAGTGCAGGCGGATCGGGAACAATCTCTTTCTCAATTCGGTCGCGGATATCGGGACAAGGATCCAGTTTTTCACCCATTTCCCGCAGGCTGTTGTCGGCAGATGCCATAAATGCCTCTTTGATGGGCCCTACAGCCGTGAGTGCCACTTTAAGTTGTATCACCTCGCGGGGTGTAATTCTGCCTACCGCTGCTTTCGATACTATTCTTTCCAGATCGCCAATAAGTGAGAGTTGTTGAGCAAGAATCTTTTTCAGCTCCGGTTCTCGGAAAAAATACTCCACCACGTTCAGTCTCGCTTCAATCTGTTTTACATCTTTCAGTGGAAAAACAATCCAACGCCTCAGCAGTCGCGATCCCATGGGAGATATGGTTTTGTCCAGCACCTCAAGAAGGCTTTTCCCTCCCTCATTCATCGGTGAAATAAGTTCAAGATTACGTACCGTGAACTTGTCCAGCCTCACGAAACGTTCCTCCTCTATCCTGTTCAGGGTATTAATATGTTCAATCTGTGTGTGCTGTGTAATATCAAGGTATTGCATTATAGCTCCCGAAGCAATAATGCCCTGAGTGAGATTCTCCACACCGAAACCCTTCAGGTTTCTGGTTTGAAAGTGGGACTGGAGCCTTTCCCTTGCAGCATCTTCTGTGAAAATCCAGTCGTCCAGTTCAAATATAAGCCAGTTGGGGCCAAACGCCTCTTCAATTTTTTTCTTGTTACCCCTTTCAATCAGTACCTCTTTTGGGGTAAAGTTTGACAACAATTTGTCGATATCGTCTCGGGTACCTTCAGATGTAAGAAATTCGCCAGTAGAGATATCTAGAAAAGCAATTCCGAACAGGTTGTTTTTGGCAATATGAAGTGCGCACAAGAAATTATTTTCCTTGTGGTTCAGAATCGTGTCACTTATTGATACACCTGGAGTAACCAGTTCTGTAATACCCCGTTTTACCAGTTTTTTTGTCAGCTTCGGGTCCTCCAACTGATCACATATTGCAACGCGTTTCCCGGCGCGCACCAATTTAGGCAGATAGGTATCGAGTGCGTGGTGCGGAAATCCTGCCAGCTCAACAAACTGTGCTGCACCATTTGCCCTTCTCGTGAGCGTGATACCCAATATCTCCGATGCTGATATTGCATCATCAGAGAATGTCTCATAAAAATCTCCAACGCGAAACAGCAGAATAGCATCGGGATGCTGTTCCTTTATCTCGATGTACTGTTTCATCATTGGTGTTTCTGCAATTTTCTTTCCCACTAATTTTTCTCCTTGATAGGTTTTTCAAACAGCGAAATTACAAAAAAAACAGGACTATCGAAAAGCGTTTTCAATCCGTGATATTTCCGGTAAGTTAAAATGAAAAACAAATGGTCTCCGGTTTATTTTAATTCCTTTTCTTCAGGTTAGTCAAGAAGCAGCTGTTTTAACTCCTCTACCCCTTCCGATGCCCCTTTTTGAATATGATGAATATCATAGCGCCTTGTTTGCACATCTTTCGGATCAATCAGGTAAACCGGTATGTTTCTTTTAACGTAGTCAAGCAATCCCGCTGCCGGATAAACATTCATTGATGTTCCAATAATTACGAATATATCTGCCTGTCGGCACAACAGTTCCGCTTCCTGTATCATAGGAACCGCTTCTCCAAACCAAACAATATGCGGGCGCAGCTGGAATCCTTTTTCACACTTGTCACCCAGGTGAATGTCGCATTTCCCCGGTTCAATATCATATATCAGCGATTCATCGCCGGTAGATCGTACTTTCATCAGTTCCCCGTGCAGATGAAGCACCTTTTTACTTCCTGCTCTTTCATGCAGATTGTCGATGTTTTGGGTAATAATATGTACATCAAAATCTTTCTCAAGGGCTGCCAAACCATAGTGACCGCCGTTTGGTTCCGCTTTTAGCAGTTCTCTGCGTCGCATATTGTAAAAGTTCAAGACCAATTCCGGGTCTGTTTCAAACCCTTCAGGCGTAGCTACCTGTTCCACCGGATACTGTTCCCACAGTCCTCCTGAATCTCTGAAAGTAGCTATTCCGCTTTCGGCACTCATGCCTGCACCTGTTAATACAATCAATTTTTTTCGCATAAGATTTCACTTTTATCTTCAAATTTAGTTTTTTATGCCTAAAAACAAAATTATTTCATATTAAAATCGTACTTTTGTGTTTAAAAATCGAAAAAAGAAAAAAGTTGATGAATAAATTAAGCTACGCGCTGGGGATGAGTATGGCTTCCAACCTTATGAACTCGGGGCTCCGTGAACTAGATGTAGATTCTTTTGTTAAGGCATTTACAGATGTCATGAACAACACAAACCTCTCTATGAGCCCTCAGGAAGCAAATGAGGTAATACAGTCTTATTTCAGAAAAAAAGAAGATGAGATGCTTGTTGGTAATCTGAAGAAAGGAGAAGCTTTTCTGGAGGAAAACAAGAAAAGGGAGAATGTAATAACTCTTTCCAGCGGGCTGCAGTACAAAGTACTTACCAATGGGAACGGGGCTAAGCCCAAAGCTACCGACAGGGTAAAATGTCATTATCATGGCACACTTATCAACGGCAAGGTTTTTGACAGCTCTGTCGAAAGAGGCCAACCTGCAGTATTCGGGGTAAACCAGGTGATCAAAGGCTGGGTAGAAGCTTTGCAGCTTATGTCTGTTGGTTCTAAATGGAGATTATTTATTCCCTCTCATCTTGCATATGGAGAACAGGGAGCCGGGAACTCCATCGAACCCAACTCGACACTTATCTTCGATGTGGAATTATTAGGAATAGTATAAACAACATATTAAATATCAAAAGAACAATGAAAGGGAAAAATTTATTTTCAATTGCCGTTATGGCATTAGGCAGTGTCTTATTTATGTCCTGCAATACAGCATCAACCCCGAAAGCATCTTTGAATAACAGCATCGACAGTGTTTCTTACGCTTACGGTGTAAATCTTGCCGATCAGGGCGGATTAATCCAGTTCATGGAACAGATGGGTATTATTCAGAGTGCATCAAGTATTGAGTACGATTACCAGATGAGAATTGCTGCAGCTGACTCCTTGCAGAAGCAGACATTACAGAAAGAGATGAACGCTAAGATCGACTCTTTAAACAAGGTAAATGCACCTAAGTTAAACCAGTTTATCAAAGGTTTTCGTGAAGCAATGAGTGGCGGTGAAGAGAAAACTGCTTACATTCAAGGGTTAAGTATCGGTTCTCAGGTGTCTCAGCAGATGATACCACAGTTTAACCAGATGCTTTTCGGCGAAGATTCAACAAAGAAAATCAATAAAGATCAGCTGTTGTCAGGGCTTATTGGTACATTGAAAAACGAACAGCTTGCTATCTCAAAGATGGATGCAGGAGTGTTTGTCAATTCAGAAGTTGAAAAGGCTCAGGCCAGAGAAATGGCTCGGCAGGAGGAAGAGTTGAAGGTTCAGTACAAGGACAGCATTGCTGCAGGTGATGCATTTCTGGCAGAGAATGCCAAAAGAGAAGGTGTTGTAACGCTTCCCAGCGGATTGCAATATGAAATTCTTCGTGCCGGAACCGGAGCTGTTCCAACTGATACCGATAGAGTAAAGGTTAATTATCATGGTACGCTGATCAATGGAGTTGTGTTCGATAGCAGCGTCGACAGAGGAGAGCCTGCAACATTCGGCGTTACCCAGGTAATCCCCGGATGGACCGAAGCCCTCAAGCTGATGCCTGTCGGTTCTAAGTGGAGATTATATGTTCCCTACGATCTGGCTTATGGCGCACAAGACCGTGGCACCATCAAACCATTCTCCAATCTTGTTTTCGATGTGGAGTTACTGGGAATAGAGAAATAAGTTACTTCCTTAAGTATAAAACAAATATTAGGGGTGGCCGTCGGTCACCCTTTTTTTGTTAACTGTTTATGGATACTCTTCCTGCAAAAAGTAAATATAGTGAACCATAGGCTGTAAAAGTAAGGCGGAGTTAAGGTGAATAGCAGGCTGGAGAAAAGCCCGCTTTTTCTGCTAGTTATCTATATGTTTCAAAATTGCTGTTTGCATTGTTATTTTGATATAGATTGTCTCAAAATAGTATAAAAATAGCACGAAAACACTCTTTTGCTTGGATAATGTAGTTTAGGAATCATTATTCACAAATATTTTAATTTAATAGTTGCGACTATAAGAATATGTTAAAACATCAATTGCTCCATATTTTGTAACATTTAAAGAATAAATTAAGAAGTGTAAATTAAACACTATATCTAGTTTCAGTTTAATGTATTTTTAAAAAAAAAGTTGAAAAAATTATGTAATTCAAATAAATGATATATATTTGTAAAACGGTCTGAATTCTATATAAATGTTAATTGAAATCGAAATTATATAAATTAGAAAACGTGTGTGCAGCGAGAGCTGAAAAACAAGGAGTGTTAAGTTAAAACCACATTCATTAAATTAAAGTTTATAATAAAAAAAATTAGGAAAGTGTTTAATTTAAAAGTAGAGTTTATGAAAAAAAAACTATTTATGTTTTTAACCCTCTTCCTAGTAGGAATAGGGATTGTGCAGGCTCAGACACAAGTACGAGGTATTGTAGTGGATGAGAATGGAGACCCTGCGATTGGTGCAACCATACAAGTAAAAGGTACGACACAGGGAACTGTGACCAATGCTAATGGTAATTTTAATTTATCGGCACCGGCAGGTGGAACGCTGGTTGTTTCGTTTGTGGGATACGTAACGCAGGAAGTACCGGTTAGTACATACATAAGAGTAGCCTTGGTTACAGATTCAGAACTATTGGATGAAGTTATGGTTGTGGCATATGGTACAGCTAGGAAAAACACTTTTACAGGTTCTGCCAATGTTATTAAAAGCGATGTTATCGAAAAGCGTCAAGTTTCGAGTATAGGAAGTGCTCTATCTGGTGTTGCTCCTGGCATCCAAGTTTTTAATAACACTGCTCAACCGGGTGTAGATCCAGAAATACGTATTAGAGGGATTGGTTCATTAAATGCTTCTTCTGCTCCTCTTTGGGTTATTGATGATGTTCCCTATACAGGATTATTGAACAGTATTAACCCTGAAGACATTGAGACGATGACTATTCTGAAAGACGCTGCATCTGCGGCTTTGTATGGTTCTCGCGCAGCAAATGGTGTTATTATTGTTACAACTAAAAAAGGAAGAAGAAATCAAGCACCGGAAATTAATGTAAAATATACTATTGGCACAAGTGGACGTGCAATTTCTGAATACAAAAAATTAGGAGCTGCTCAATGGGCAGAAATGCAATGGGAAGCTTTGCGAAACAGAAGACCCGGAGGCGCGACAGATGCCGCAAATAACCAGTGGGCAACAGATAATTACGTGGCTCAGGTTGGAGGAATGGCTTATAACCCATTTTTCTTAAATGGCGCTGCGAACCCTAAACCAATAGGAACGGATGGTAAATTAGCTCCCGGAACAACTTTGATGTGGGATACAGATTGGTTTGATGCATTATCTCAAAGCCCCATTCGTCAAGAAACTCAATTTTCTTTAAGTGGTGGCACAAGTGGAACAAGATACCATGCATCTCTTAGTTATTTGGATGAAGATGCAATTACAATTGAATCAAATTTTAAAAGATATAGTGGCAGGTTATCAGTTGAGTCTGACATTAACAAATGGTTTAATACAAGCCTCAGTGTCGGCTTCACGAAAACAGAATCAAACTATCCTAACCAAACAGGGGCGGCATTCAATAACCCTTACTTGTTTGCAAGAGTAATAGCGCCAGTATACCCTGTTTATGCACATGATAATCAAGGAAATGTTATTATGGATAAAGACGGGAAACCAGAATTTGATTTTGGTAAAACTCGCCCCAATGGTAAGGATCAAAATCCACTTGCTACTACGATTTTAAATACATTATTGTATGAGCGCTCAACTATTGACCCGTCATGGATATCAACAATTACTTTTATGCCAGGATTTACGTTTAAAAATATTCTTGCAGTTAACCATTGGACTTCTACCGACGATCAAATGTATAGCCGGGTAGTAGGCGATGCAACAGGTACTGGCAGAATTTTCAAGACGAGATACAATACAATGACGGTTACTGCAAATCAAATTTTCAATTATGTAAAAACGTTTGCGAACACCCATTCTATCAATTTGACAGCGGGTCATGAATCTATAAAAACTGACCGTAGATATTTATATGGACAAAAAACAAACACATTCTCGGATGACTATCCTGAGTTTGACATGGCTTCCAATGTAAGTAATTTAAATTCACAACGAGATATTCTCACTCGCGAAAAATATATTGCGCGTTTAGGTTATGATTATTTGCAGAAATATTTCATAGAAGGAAGTTTCGCCCGTGAGGCATCTTCTCGTTTCCATAAAGATAATAGATGGGGAAGCTTTTGGTCAACAAGTGTAGGTTGGAGAATTTCAGAAGAAAGTTTTTT
>NZ_DIQL01000062.1:67395-78727 GCF_002427225.1 Proteiniphilum sp. UBA5463
TTTTCGTTTGATGTACTTGGTAACAATGGCTTATCGTGGGAGAAAAACATTTCTCTGAATACAGGTATAGATTTTTCTTTGTTCGGAAATAACCTGACCGGTGCTTTTGATTATTTTCATAGAAAGTCTGACGACCTTTTATTCTTCATGCCATTACCCGTATCTTCTGGTTTTAAAGGTATTAATAAAAACATAGGAGCAATTGAAAACAAAGGTGTCGAGTTGGAATTAAATGGTACGTTCATAAGAACAAGTAAATTAAACGCTGGAGCAGTATTTAACGCCAGTTATGTAAAAAGTACCATTACTAAATTGCCACAAGAGGAAATAATTCAAGGTACAAAGAAATGGATGGTAGGGCGTGATCCGTATGAGTTTTTTATGGTTGAATATGCAGGAGTTGATCCTGAAACAGGCTCGAAATTGTATTGGAAAGATATTAAAGACAACGAAGGAAATGTTACTGGACAAGAAAAAACAGCAGCTTCTCCTACTCCGGATATGAGAAGATATGTAGGTACTGCTCTCCCAAAATGGCAAATTGCCCTTTCTCCATATTTAAACGGATACGGTTTCGATTTTTCATTTACATTGACTGGAGCTTTTGGACATAAAATATACGATAGCGCTTATTCTCAATTAATGCACGCTGGAGATCGCGCCGGTTATACGTGGCATAAAGATATTTTAAACAGATGGACTCCGGAGAACAAAAATGCAAAAGAACCGATTCTTGGTCCTAACCTGAATGATGCAACTTCTACCCGTTTCCTGTTTAATGGAAATTATCTCAGAATGAGAGCTATAACTTTAGGATATACAATTCCTACAAGTATCACCTCGAAATTATCAATTAAGGGAGCAAGAATTTATTTACAAGCCGATAATTTACTCACTGTTCGTGCAGCCGGAGTACCTGATGGTATGGAACCTGAAGAACTGACAGGTGTACAGGGAACTAACTCAACTACTTCTAAGATTTATTCTATTGGCTTTAACTTGAATTTTTAATAAGTTACAAATATGAAAAAGATATTATTTTTAATTTCATCAATAGTTTTAACAGGAATTCTTTTCACTAACTGTAGTGACGATTTCCTTGAAACAAGACCTTCCAATGCAATTGGGTCTGCTGAACTCCCAAAAGATCCAAATGCATTAAGAGGTTTACTAAAAGGCACTTATAAATATATGCAAGCATGGGGAACAGGAGCTTATACAGGGGCAACCGGACAACATGACGATAGTGGAATCATGTCTTTTATGATTTTGCAAGATGTTCTCGCTTTGGATATTATAGCCGGTCCAGGTGGATGGTATACATTTACCTATCAACATTACCCAAGTCAACGATACTCAAACCACAGGCGTGCCACTTTTTGGTGGAATACAAGTTATGGAATAATAAAGAATTGTAACGCTATTATACAAGCAGCAGAAGGGAATACCGATCCTGAGTTTCTCAATATTACTGCCCAAGCAAAAACCTTGAGAGCTTTTGCTTACCATAATCTTGTTCGTCAATATAGAAAAACGTATCGTTTAGGTCACGATGGGCCTGGAGTTCCTTTAGTACTCGAACCGCCTGTTGGAGATCCGGAAATTGACAGTAAACCGGCAGGAAAATTATCGGATGTGTTTAAACAAATAACAGATGACTTAAATTGGGCAATTGAGAATTTTGGAAGTATTCAGCGCCCTACTAAGGGTATGGTTAACAAAAATGTTGCAGAAGGATTGTTAGCTAGAGTGCTATTGGAAATGGCTTATGCTCCCAATGAATCAGCTAAGTTTGATCAAGTTATTACGTTAGCTAAATCTGCTAGAACCGGATTTCCTTTAATGTCGGCTGCAGATTATGGAGGTGGATTTAATACCATTGATAATGTCGAATGGCTTTGGGGGCACAAACAAGATGCCGAAGGCAATATCAGTTGGCCAGGATTTTATTCCTTTTATGATATTGAGAAATCTGGTCGTTTTGGTTATCAAAACTTCTTGGCGGACACCGTTTTTGTTAATATGTTTGACGAAAATGATGGTCGTAAACTTTTCGAATGGAATGATTTAGGAAACGGTTACGATAAATATGCTATAGAAAAATTCGTTGATAAACCAGATAGAACTGGAGATTTGCCATATCTTCGTGCAGCAGAATTATTGTTGATTGAAGCTGAAGCTGAAGTAAATAAAGGTAATTATAATAAAGCACAGACATTACTTGACGAATTAAGAGCAAAAAGAATAACAGGTTATCAACCCGAAGTTGCATTAACCAACAAAAACGATATGCTTGAACGTATATGGATCGAGCGTAGAAAAGAATTATATGGTGAAGGTTTTGCTTTATACGATATTATGCGCTTTGGATTTTTCTTAGGAGGTACTACTAAAGTACAAAGAGGTCCTTATCATCTTGATTTTGACAATGAATTACGCGACATTCCTGCGGATAACGACAAGAGATATCTCAGGGAGATCCCTGATTTAGAGTTTGACAGCAACAAGGCTATGGATCGTACAAAAGATCAAAATGAAAGATAAAAATTACACTCTAATATAAATTTAATTAAAAACCGCCTTTCCGGCGGTTTTTTAATTAAACTGGTAAACGCTGAAATTCACATCCATAAATCCGTCACGTCAGGCTCTTTAAACAACTTGGTGGATTTACGTTAATGGATATAAAACAAGTATAATACTTTGGAATTACTAACTTAGCAGGGACACAGAGTTAAGCATCAAAGCTTATTTTTGTGTAGTATGAGAAAACAAAGAACAAATTTTGACAAGGCATTCAAAGAGAATGCGGTCAAACTCAGTTTAGAACGCAAGAATATTTCCGAGCTTGCACAGGAATTGGGTATTGCCCCCTTTCTTTTATATCGTTGGCGGAACGAATACCAGCAGAAAGGGGATGCCAGTTTCCCCGGACATAGAGTCCAGTCACCAAGTGAAGACCCCAAAAGGATTGCTGAACTTTCTCTTTATCTTACTTGCGTGTTGGACCTTTTTGATCGCAAACTGATCGGATGGTCCATAATTGATCATATGAATGCATCCCATACCATAATCCCGGTCATTAGGATGGCCAACAGGAACAGGCCTTTTGGATAAGGCATCATATTTCATTCTGACCGAGGCATCCAATGTGCCTGCAAACAGACTGTAAACCTGTTGAAATCCTTTTTTCTACTCGTACAACACTATATGTGCTTATGGCCTACTGAAAATAAGTATTACTTTATTTTAATTTTTCTTTCATAAGTGCAAGTTTTTTTTGATTGCTCATATTGTGGTACAAATTATAGGCTACATAATACCTAATGTTTTTAAAATAGGTGTGTGTATTGTTATTTTGATATAGATTGTCTCAATATAGTATAAAAATAATAGGAAAATACTCTTTATCTTGCACAATGTTTTTTTAAGATGTAAATTTGCAAAATTTTAGATTGAAAAGGTTACATACTATACGCAATTGTTAAAAAAATAAGTATGTCATTTGCTGATTCTTCCAGCAAAAGTCTGGAAAGTGTAAATTAAACACTGTGTACGGTTTCAGTTTGGTGTTTTTTTTAAAAAAAAGTTGGGAAAATTATGTAATTAAAATAATTGATATATATTTGTAAAATGGATTAATTTCTATATAAATGTTAATTGCAATCGAAGTTATATAAATTATAAAACGTGTGTGCAGCTGAGAGCTGAAAAACAAGGAATGTTAAGTTAAAACCACCTTCATTTAATTTGATGATTGTTTGTTAAAAAGGCTTAGATACGCCACTTAATCTATTAATAATCAGCAGTTTTTTTCTGCTGAAGTTTTACAATTTTTCTTCTGATATTCAGGCGTTTAAGTAAGTATTTACGAAGTATTGTTTTTTTAAAGATGTATAATTAAAAATATTGGGAAAGTGTTTAATTTAAAAGTAGAGTTTATGAACAAAAAACTAACTATGTTTTTAGCCCTGTTCTTTATAGGGATAGGGATTGTAACCGCTCAAACACAAGTACGCGGTACTGTGGTGGATGAGATTGGAGATCCTGTGATAGGTGCCACAATTCAGATTAAGGGAACTACGCAGGGAACGGTAACCGATATTGACGGAAACTTCCGTTTGTCGGCACCATCAGACGGGACACTAGTAATCTCTTATGTGGGTTATAAAACACAAGAAGTGCCTGTAAGTGTAAATGTAAGAATAGAACTAATCACCGATTCTGAATTACTGGAAGAAGTATTGGTCGTGGCTTTCGGTACCGCTAAAAAATCAGCATTTACTGGGTCGGCTAAAGTTGTAGATTCAGAGCAATTAAGTAAATCGCAGGTAACAAGTGTAACCAATGCGTTAGCTGGTGCAGTTCCAGGATTGCAGTTGACATCAAACAGCGGTGCTCCTGGAGCAACTGCTTCTATTAAAATTCGAGGGTTCAGCTCGCTTAATGCTGGAAACGACCCATTAATAATTGTAGATGGTGCTCCTTACAGTGGTGATTTGAGCAATTTGAATCCTAATGACGTGGAATCAATGACGGTTCTGAAAGATGCCGCTTCTAATGCTTTATATGGTGCGCGAGGAGCTAATGGCGTTATTATGATTACCACAAAAAAAGCTAGTGGGAGAGGTGATGCTGTAATAACTTTTGATACAAAATTCGGCGCAAACACTAGAGCATTGCAACATTATAATGTTATAACTAATCCGGCTCAGTATTATGAGATGCATTATGGTGCTTTATCAAGATACCACATGAACCAAGGTCTTAGCCCAGAAGCAAGTTGGATGAAAACAAATGCGAACTTATTTGGAGATCAAGGTAACGGTGGATTGGGATATAATGTATATAATTATCCGCAGGGTCAGATGCTGATTGGTTTGAATGGGAAATTGAATCCAGAAGCTACCTTAGGTCGCATTGAAAATTATAAAGGTAAAGATTACCTACTCACGCCTGACGATTGGGAAAAAGCAGGAACACGTACCGGATTACGTAAAGAATATAATTTGGCTATTAGCGGAAGTAATGAAAAATCCTCATTTTATGCATCTCTTGGTTATTTGGATAATGAAGGTATAACGATGGCTTCTGATATGAATCGTCTTACCACTCGTTTAAGAGCAGACTATCAAGCAAAAGAATGGTTAAAAGTTGGTGGAAATATTTCATATGCTAAATTTGATCACAACTCACTTGGGGACAATGGATCAAGCACATCATCTGGTAATATCTGGGCTTTCACTTCCCAAATGCCTCCTATTTATCCTGCTTATCTTCGTAATCCTGATGGTAGTATTATGGTAGATGAAAATGGACTCGAGATGATGGACTACGGAAATGGGATGAATGCTGGTCGTTCACGTCCATTTATATCAGATGCGAATCCAATTATGGATAGTCAGCTTAATACAATTAACTCTGAGGGAAATGCATTTTCAAGCACTGGATTTGCAAATATCACGTTTATTCCCGGATTAACATTAACCATTAACGGCACTCAGAATTTGGACGAGACGCGTTTCACTTACGTTTACAATCCATTCTATGGTCAGTTTGATACAACAGGTGGTACTGTTTCAAAAGCCCATGGACGCTCATATGATTACAATTACCAGCAGTTATTAAATTATTCTACCTCCTTTGGACTCAACAATTTTGATGCATTGTTAGGTCATGAGTATTATAACAGTACATATGCTTATATGGAGGCAAGTAAATCTAAAATGTTCTCTCAAAGCAATAAAGAATTAGGAGGTGCTATTATTGATGGACAAAGCGCAGACTCATATAAAACACGCTATAACAGTGAAGGCTATTTTACGCGTTTACAGTACAACCATGACAACCGTATTTTTGCTTCAGGCTCATACCGTAGAGACGCCTCTTCACGTTTCCACCCGGATTCCCGTTGGGGTAACTTCTGGTCTTTGGGAAGTGCATGGCTAATCAATCAGGAAGATTGGTTCAATGCTGCCTGGGTAGACGAGCTTAAATTAAAATTGTCATATGGTGTTCAAGGTAATGATGCTATAGGTTCCTATCGTTATACAGACGTATTTAATATAACCAACTCAGCCGGTAACATCGGTACAGCTTTTGAATCAAAAGGAACAAAAGATATTACCTGGGAAACTAACTCAAACTTAAATATTGGAACGGAATTCTCTCTTTTTAAACGTATCTCAGGAAGTTTAGAATACTATCATAGAAAAACAA
Source organism: Proteiniphilum sp. UBA5463 (assembly GCF_002427225.1). Lineage (NCBI taxonomy): Bacteria > Pseudomonadati > Bacteroidota > Bacteroidia > Bacteroidales > Dysgonomonadaceae > Proteiniphilum > Proteiniphilum sp. UBA5463. The sequence goes on from NZ_DIQL01000062.1 coordinate 73,615, forward strand.
CGGGCATGTTGTTTTCATTTTCAGTAGCCCCTTCATTGGGTTATTCAAGTTATTTTGACAATATTGGTGACATGTACAACACGGGTGTTGAATTGGAACTTGGAGCAAATATTATAAAACAAAGAAATTTTACTTGGGATGTAAATCTAAATATTTCTACTTTAAAGAATAAGCTTACTCTTCTCCATGAAGACAAGAAAACAGCCTCAGGATATGATGCCTCCGGAAATGAATTCAAAGGTTACACAAGTGATGATTTCTTTATTGCTGAAAACCTGCCAATGTACTCTTGGAGACTGAAAGAGTTTGCGGGTATAGATGAGGATGGGCAATCAATGTGGTATAAAAACATTAAGGATGAAGAAGGTAACATAACTGGTCGTGAAGAGACGTCAAAATATGCTGATGCTGACTATTATGTAACAAATGAAACTTCAATTCCCAAAATGTTCGGTGGTTTTGGTACAACTTTACAGGCTTATGGAGTAGATTTTAATATCAATTTCTCGTATCAGATCGGAGGAAAACAATATGATGGTACATATGCTAGCTTTATGGCATCACCAACAGGCTCTAATACAGGGTACAACTTCCATGCGGATCTTTTGAATTCGTGGACTCCTGAAAACAAGTCAAACGAAATTCCTCGTTTTGTGTTTGGTGATACGTATAGCGCAGGTATGTCAACACGATTCTTAACAGATGCTAGTTATTTGAATATTGAAAATATCAATCTAGGCTATACACTACCTAGTAAATGGACTAGAAAGATACAAATTAACTCCATTAGACTTTACGGATCTGTTGAAAACGTTTTATATTGGTCAAAACGCAAAGGATTCGACCCTCGTCAATCTTACAGTACAACTACGAATGCCACATATTATTCGCCTATGAGAGCAGTTTCCGGTGGTGTTACACTTAATTTCTAAATAAATTAACTGATATGAAAATGAAAAGAAATAATATATTATTGTTAATATCAGCCTTGTCGGTCTTGTTATTGAATAGCTGTATCGACGAGACATTTCCAGAAGGATCTACCGCAACGTCCGAACAAATCGGAGCTTCTGCTTCTGCTTTGGAAGCTTCATTAAACGGAATCCCTTCGCAAATGTCAAAGGGCTATTTTGTGTATGATGACCAGGTTCATGAGACTGACATGTCTTATCCTCAATTTATGATTGCTCAAACAGAGATGTTGGGTGATATTTTTCCGCTTGGTGAGAATTCTGGATACGACTGGTATAGAAATTACAACACTTTTAATGCTAATTTTGGTGAAACCAGCTATTTTGCATATTTACCTTGGTTTACGCTTTACAAGCTCATTAAATCTGCAAACGACGTAATTGCTGCTGTGGATATCGAAGACGAAAGTTTAACTCCTGCCATCAAGGGAGCAGCAGGTGTTGCTTATGCAAACCGTGCTTTTAATTATTATTTGCTAATGGTTTTCTTTGAACCGGTTGAAAATATATATACAGACGTTTCGAAAGTAAAAGGATTAACAGTTCCTATCGTAACTGAAAAAACCACTGGTGATGATGCCAAAAACAACCCGCGTGCACCTCGCGCCGAAATGATTGATTTTATACTTTCGGACCTTGATAAAGCTGAAGCCTTGATGGATGGTTATATGCCTAGTTCAAGACTATTCCCAAGTTTAGCAGTAGTTTATGGCATCAAAGCTAAAGTGTATCTTTGGGATGAGCAATACGACAAAGCTGCTGAATTTGCAGGTAAAGCAATAGCTACATTTGGAGGCTCTCCTGTAACAGCAGCGCAATGGGAAGATGAAAAAATTGGTTTTAATACTGCAAACCAGGCATGGATGTGGTATATAAATTATTCAGCTGAAAGCATGAGAAACCTAGCAAACTTTACAGGCTGGATTTCAGGAGAAGCTGACTGGGGTTATTCTTCACTCACTAGGCCAGGAATCGATCGTTCGCTATATGATAAGATAGCCAACAACGATTTCCGAAAAAACACTTTTTTACACCCAGACAAGTACGATTTCCATGCTTACAAAACATCACGCAATGAAGCATACATCAATGATGCACCTGCTTACTTATCTCTGAAATTCCGTTGTAGAGAAGGTAATTGGGAAACTTATAGTGTAGGTGGAGCTGTTGACGTCCCAGTGATGCGTATTGAAGAGATGTACTTGATTGAAGCTGAAGCCGTGGGTATGTCTCAAGGTGTAGCTGCCGGATTGGCTAAGTTAAATTCGTTTATGCAGTCTTACCGTCAGCCAGATTACAACTTTACGACTGGTGATCAGCGTGCTTTCCAAATCGAGGTGCTTACACAAATGCGTATTGAGTTTTGGGGAGAGGGCAATGCTTTCCCGTCTGCAAAACGGATCAAACCGGATATTATCCAAAACTATGAAGGCACAAATGCTCCGGCAGACATCTTCAAAATGAATGTGAAAGGTATTAAACCTAACTGGAACTTGGTAATCCCTATCAATGAAATGGATGCAAATGCTGCTCTTGAAGGATACAATAATCCAAATCCGACAGCTGTAGTTGAAACACCTACTCCAATAGGTCAATTTGCTAACTAATTAATAAAGTGAATACAGATATGAAAAAAAATAAATATATTCTGGGTATATTGGCGTTAATTTTTGCCATGACATCGCTCTATTCATGTAAAGACGATGCTCCGATTTATGAAGCAGCTGAAAAGCTTGGAAATGATCAAGTATATTTTCCAAGCACAAATAGTCTTTCAATAAAGGCTTCCAGCTTGGCAAATTCATATGATGTACCTATAGCTAGAGTAAAGACCGATAATGCGGTTACAGTATCATTGACCCTGAGTGGTGGAGATGGACTATACAGTATTCCTGCTTCAGTTACTTTCAATTCTGGACAAGCCGTAACAACATTTAAGCTCTCATATGATCCGGAAGTAGTTGGTTATGACAATTTCAGTGATGTAGTGATTAGTATTGGAGAAGCATACAAAACTCCCTATGGAATTACGGATTACGCATTTAATATCGGTATCCCAGCTCCTTGGAAATCACTTGGAATGGCCACTTTTATTGAGGATTTTATTACAACTTTCTTTGGTGTAGCCAATGACCCTTATAAAGTTGAAATCCAAGAAAACGAATTACAACCCGGGTTGTTTAGGTTGGTTAATCCTTTTGGTGAAGCTTACAAATACAATGAAACTGGTGATTGGGATGATTCAAGAGACTGGTATTTGGAAATAAATGCAGCAGACCCTTCGGGAGTTTACATGAATGTACAACAGACAGGAATGGACTGGGGCTATGGCATGATATCTGTGGGGAGTATGGCAGGCCATAACATGTCAAAAGGTCAAACACTGGAAGAACAAAAAGCAGCTGGATATACTGGTAACTTTGAAAATGGATTGATAACTTTCCCGGCTAAAACTTTGCTTGTAAGTATGGCTGATTATCAAGATGGTGGATTGTTTAAAGCAAACAACAAAGGTGCTTTTATGGTATTAATGCCAGGTGCTGTTTTAGCTGATTATTCTGTAGATGTTACCTATTTAGGCCGTTTTATAGATACAGAAGATAAAAATTTTGTTGTAGCTGATATTGCATTAGGCGAAGATGTTGAAATCGCAAAAGTCGCTTTGGTTGAAGGTAAAGATATCAATTCCGCAAAAGCAGGTATACTTGACGGTAGTATTAACTCAATCGAAGTTGAAGCTAGTGGATCAGTGATGTTGCCTTGTGATGTCGATGGAGAATACTCTGTTGTTGCAATTTCATTTGCTGGGGAGGATGATAAAGATGTAGGTTATGATACATTTGAGTTTTCAATTACTAGTAGTTCTGTAGTAAATCCTGCAGCCACTGTTACAAGAAATATAATAAATCAGATTAAAAAATCTTCAATTAAAACAAGTATTATGTCAATAAAATAGTTTTTTTGAACCATAGTTAACAAAGGGGTACAAGCAATTGTTTGTACCCCTTTGTTTTGGGGCTCGCTCAACGCGAACATTCTCTAATCGGTGTAAGTCCGTAACACGCCCGATAGCAGGAAGTGTATAGCCAAGAGCAAGGGTGTTCATTGCGTGATGAATATTTTTTATACCTTCTTATACATAGCTCCAGCACCTTTTTAAGACGTAATTTGGGTTTTCTCCAGTTCCGGGGCCAATTAGTAAAATGAATACCTTTCATTTTCCACAACTGACTTTAATTACTTTCTAATAATCACACCTTGCTGATATGTGATATATAACACAAAACAAAAGAGCTAATACGTGAAAAACTATTCGCTATAGATATAAAAAACCACTATATTTGTAATTTTTATAGTTTCTTTTCTATTTATGTCGCGTATTTCTGTTTTTTTGCTGTTTTTGGTTTCTTTTTTTGCATACAGCTCATGTAGCAAAAGGAGTGATTCGGTTGCTTTAGATCGGTTAAAGCAATGGGATAGCATGGTGGACAGATATCCGAAACAGGTTGCCGATAGTTTGAAATTGCTTAATCCGTCAACCCTTTCCCGTTCCAACAGAGCTTATTATGAGCTTTTGAAGGTGATCTCTGACGACAAGACGTACGTTAATTTCACTAGCGATTCACTGATTAACGCTGTCAGTGATTATTACAGGATACATAATCCGAAAAACAGGAATTATATTCGTGCGCTTGCTTATCAGGGGATAGTGCGCACAAGGATGGGAGTGAAAGACAGTACCGTTTACGACCCGCTCAAAGAGGCGGATAAGCTCTATGCGTCTTCATATGTGCCCGACCCGTCATTAGGGTATCTAATAAACTATTTTCTGGGAAATATTCACTACAATAACAGAAATTATAAGCTGGCCAATGATTATTTTAATAAAACCTTAAAATATGCCCGAAAAGAGAGAGATTCAATACATTTGTTCGATACGTATCTGGCTCTATATTGGAACGAGATGCAGCAGAAAGATTTTGTAAAGGGAAAGTTGTATCTTGATACTATCTCAACTTTTTATGACAAACTCCCGGGAAAAGAATATTTTATCTTGAATGCACAGTCAATATATCACGATATTATTGGTGAACCGGAAAAAGCATTGGAGAGAGAAAAAGCTAAATTGCTTTTGTTCAGGA